>CALWWS010000168.1 GCA_944385305.1 uncultured Oscillospiraceae bacterium
AACAGGGCAGCCGGGTCCCCCTGGATATTATGGAAAAGTACATCGGATATTGAGGAGCGGCATGTACACGGAATTTTTGCCCACCTGCCGGCAGGAGCTGGTGGACCGGGGCTGGTATTGGTACGACTTTCTGGTCATCACCGGGGACGCCTATGTGGATCACCCCTCCTTCGGTACGGCCATCATCAGCCGTGTGCTGGAGGCGGAGGGGTACCGGGTGGCGGTGCTGGCCCAGCCAGACTGGCGCAAGTTAGAATCCTTTACAGAGCTTGGACGGCCTAAGCTGGGTGTATTCCTCTCCGGGGGGAATATCGACTCTATGGTGGCCCATTATACAGTGGCCAAGCGTCGGCGGAGCACCGACGCCTATTCCCCGGGAAACCGCATGGGACTGCGGCCCGACCGGGCCACCATCGTCTATGCCAATAAGATCCGGGAGGCCTTTGGGGACATCCCCCTCATCATCGGGGGCCTGGAGGCCTCCCTGCGCCGTTTTGCCCACTACGACTACTGGGAGGACAAGGTGCGCCGCTCCATCCTTCTGGACGCCCAGGCCGATCTGCTGGTGTTCGGCATGGGGGAGCGGGCCACCCGGGAGATCGCCGCCCGCCTGGCCGGGCGCACTCCGGTGGGGGAGATCACCGACGTGAAGGGCACTTGCTTTCTGGCCAAAAGCCCGGAGCAGTGTGCCTATCCCAAAGTAGAGTGCCCCAGCTTTGAGCAGGTGAGCAGCGATAAAAAGGCCTATGCCAGGGCCACCATGGTGCAGTATGAGGAGCACGACCCCATCCGGGGAAAGGCGGTGCTCCAGCGCCATGGGGAACGGGTACTGGTGGTCAACCCGCCCGCCATGCCCCTGGATACGGCGGAGCTGGACGCCGTGGCGGCTCTGCCCTATACCCGGGAGCCCCACCCCATGTACGGCAAGATGGGGGGCGTGCCTGCCATTGAGGAGGTGCGCTTCTCGGTCATCCACAACCGGGGGTGCTTCGGGGCGTGCAACTTCTGTTCCCTGGCCTTCCACCAGGGGCGCATCGTCACCTCCCGCAGCCATGAGAGTGTCCTGAAGGAGGTGGAGCAGCTCACCAGCCACCCGGGGTTCAAGGGGTATATCCACGATGTGGGCGGCCCCACAGCCAATTTCCGCCGCCCCGCCTGTCAAAAGCAGCTCAAGGCGGGACTGTGCAGAAACCGGGCCTGCCTGGCCCCCGAGCCCTGTCCCAACCTGGACGCCGACCACAGTGATTACCTGGCCCTGCTGCGCAAGGTGCGCCAGGTGCCCGGGGTAAAAAAGGTGTTTATCCGCTCTGGTGTGCGCTTTGACTACCTGCTCCAGGATAAAAGCGGCGAGTTTTTCGCCGAACTGGTAAAGTACCACATCTCCGGGCAGCTCAAGGTGGCTCCCGAGCACTGTGTGGCCGGGGTACTGGACTGCATGGGCAAGCCCCACATCCAGGCCTATGAGCGCTTCCGGGAGAAGTACCGCCGCCTGAACCAGCGCTTCGGGAAGGAGCAGTACCTGGTGCCCTATCTCATGTCCTCCCACCCGGGGTGCACCCTGGCCGACGCGGTGCACCTGGCCCAGTGGCTCAACGCCGAAGCCCGCCAGCCGCAACAGGTGCAGGACTTTTATCCCACGCCGGGGACACTGTCCACCTGCATGTACTCCACCGGCATCGACCCGCGCACCATGAAGCCGGTATTCGTCCCCCGCCAGCCCCATGAGAAGGCCATGCAGCGCGCCCTTATGCAGTGGAAGCGCCCGGAAAAGCGCCCTCTGGTGCTGGAGGCCCTGCGCCTTGCGGGGCGGGAGGACCTCATCGGCTATGGCAAGGGCTGCCTGCTGCGCCCGGAGAAGGCGTCGGGCGCGGGCAGACGGGGGGAGAAGAAGGGGAGCGCCCCTGCGCCGTCCCGGGAAAAGAGGGCCGGGCCCCCTGCCCGCAAGGCCGGCTGGGCCAAACCCAAGAGCAAGCCCAATACCCGGAGAAAGCGGGGCAGGTGACCTGTATAAGCACAGAAAAAGGGAGCGGCCCGCATGTGCGGGCCGCTCCCTTGGGCTTATTCGGAAAGTTTGCAGGTAGGGTCATGGAACAAGCTGGTAGGGTCAGCTTCTTACCAAATAGCAAACAGAACCGACGAGAAAGGCGATGACCAGTGCCACAGCGAACATACTTAACATGGTGAAACCCTCCTTTTCGATGTTTGGTGAATTGGGATGGGATCTGCTTTGAAACCGCGGGCCCCGACGGGGCGGCGGGGGATCAGGCGCGGATGATGAACAGCGAGGCGGCGGCCAGGAGCATCACCACGAGCGCCACGGCGAACAGACTCAACATTGCTGCGACCTCCTTTCCTGTTAACCTCTCTTCTTTCTGGCTATATCGTAACAGAATGATTGACAAATGTGAAATCGATTTGTACAATGTATCCATAGATGCCATCTATGGAAGAGAGGGGTAAGGACGGATGGAACTGTTTCAGCTCAATTATGCTGTCACCTTAGGCAAGACCTGCAACTTCTCCAGGGCGGCGGAAAAGCTCTTTATCACCCAGCCCACCCTGTCTTATCAGATCCAGCGTCTGGAGAATGAGGTGGGCTTTCCCCTGTTCTTGCGCACCTCCAAAAGTGTGTCTGTCACGGTGGAAGGGCGCAAGTTTCTCAAAGAGGCGGAGAAGGT
>CALWWS010000169.1 GCA_944385305.1 uncultured Oscillospiraceae bacterium
CCTCCCGGCCATGAACTATGATAGCACGGAAAGTTTAAGCCGCAAGTGGGAAATCTTTAAAAACCCTTTAAGGTCTGCCGCCCGGCGGAGAAGTGGGACTGGGAAAGGGAGGGGGCGTATGGTATAATGGGCCTGAAAAAAAGCGGCCGCCCTCCCCGGCGGCCCGCCGGGGAGGGCGGAGGCATGGTGCTTTGGGCGAGCCGGACAGGAGAACAGGACAGGTATGCCCTGCTGTGCCGCTGCTGCGGGTTGAAAGAGCTGCCTCCTGTGGCCTGTACGGCGGAGGGAAAACCCTATTTTCCACAGCTGCCCGGCGTGCATTTTAATCTGAGCCACAGCGGCCCCCTGCTGCTGTGCGGCGGGGGGAGCAGCCCGGTGGGAGTGGACATCGAGGTGATCCGCCCCCGACGGGGACGGCTGGCGGAGTATGTGCTTTCCCCGGCGGAGTTGGCGTGGTTTCGGGCACGGGGGGAGAGATGGGGGGATTTTTACACCCTGTGGACCCTGAAGGAGAGCCGGGTGAAGCAGGCGGGCACCGGCCTGCGCGTCTCCCCCCGGGAGATTGGAGTGCCCCTGCTGGAGCCGGGGCAAATAGGGGCGCTGGACGGGCTGGCCTTTGCCAGCTACGGCGGCGAAGACTGGCGGGCGGCGGCCTGTACAGATTCCGGGGAGCTTCTGCCCAGTCAAATTTTGTGGGAAAAAGAGGAAAACTCCGGGTATTTGTAAAATGTAAGAAAAACTTAATTTCTTTTTAAGAAAGCTGTCTGGCTTTTCTGAAGAACTCTCCTTTATACTGGGGTCAGAAGGAGGGATTGCCGTGCGTATTCTCATTCTGACTGGAAAATTCGGGATGGGGCATCTGTCTGCCGCCAACTCTCTGTGCCAGCAGCTGCTGCGCGCTTGCCCCCAGAACCGGGCGGAGGTGGTGGATCTGGTGGCCTACGCCATGCCCGGCGCCTGCCAGGCGGTGTACAAGTGCTTTGAGCTGCTGGTCACCCGGGGCTCGGGGCTGTTTAACCTCTACTATAAAATGACGGAGAACGCCAGGATGGATTTGCGTCCCGCCTTTGAGCCCATCTTTCTGGACGGGCTGCGGCGGCTGCTGGCCCAGCGGCGGCCCGATGTGGTCATCGCCACCCACCCCCTGTGCGCCCAGCTGGTCTCTCGCTATAAGAAAGAGGAGGGGAGCGGGCTGCCCCTCATCACCTGCGTTACCGACATTTCCAGCCACTCCGAGTGGATCAACGGGGGCACCGACTGCTACCTGGTGGGCCGCGGGGAGCTGCGCCGCCGCCTGGCGGACAAGGGAGTGGACCCGGGGCGCATCCTGGTTACCGGCATTCCGGTAAAGGAGGAGTTCAAGCGCATCAGCCGCCGCCCCAGCAACGGGGAGCGGCACCTGCTGATTATGGGAGGCGGACTGGGCCTGCTGCCCAAGAAGGAGCGGTTTTACCAGCAGCTCAACAGCCTGCCCGGGGTAAAAACTGTACTGATCGCAGGCCGCAATCAGAAGATGGTGGAGTGGCTGGACGGGCGGTATGAGAATATCCAGGTGGTGGGCTTTACCAGCCAGGTGCATGAGTACATGGCCTGGGCCGATCTGGTGCTCACCAAGGCGGGGGGCATTACCCTGTTTGAGACCATCTATGCCGAGCTGCCCCTGCTGGCCTGGCAGCCCTTTTTGGAGCAGGAGCGGAGAAATACCCGCTTTCTGGTGGAGCGGGAGCTGGGCCGGGTGGCCGGACGGGAGCCGGAGCAGTGCCTGCAGGACATCAAAGATCTGATCTACGATACCCATTCACTCAGCCGCATGGCGGCTAATATGCGGGGGGTGAAGGCCATGCTGGAGCAGGAGCGCCTGGCCCCTGTGTTGGGCGGCCTGGCCGCCGCGAAGGGAGTGTACAGCTGAAATGCGCCGGAAAAAGACTTTCATCAGCGCCACGGTGCTGATTACGCTCACCGTCCTCACCGCTGTGCTGCTGCTGCGTGGGCAGTCCCTCTCCCAGCTGGCCGGCATTCTGCGGGGCCTGCAGCCCGGCTGGTTGGTGCTGGGGCTGGGGCTGATGCTGGCCTTTGTGGGGTGCGAGGCCCTGTGTTCCCGCCTGATCCTCTCCCGTCTGGGCCACAGGGTGGGCTATCCCCAGTGTCTGGGCTACTCCTTTACCGGATTTTACTTTAGCTCTATCACTCCCTCCGCCACCGGCGGACAGCCCGCCCAGGTGTACTACATGTCCCGGGACGGGGTGCCTCCCGCCCACGGGGCGCTGGATATGATGCTTATTGCCGTGTGCTACCAGGTGGTTATTGTGGTTCTGGCGGGCGCCGCCGCCCTGCTGCGGCCCGGTTTGGTGGCGCAGATGGGCACGGGAATGGGCCTGCTGCTCCTCTACGGCGGGGCGGTCAATCTGGCCCTCACCGCAGGAATGCTCTGCCTGATGTTCCTCCCCGGCGCCGCCAGGCGGCTCTCCGGCTGGGTGCTGGCCCTGCTTACCCGGCTGCGCCTGGTGCGCCGCCCGGAGTTTGTGAGAGAGAAGCTGGAGCGCCAGCTGGAGGAGTACCGCGCCGGAGCCCGCTGCATCAAGGCAAACCCCGTGCTGACCGTGTGCCTGCTGGGGATTACCTTCGTGCAGCTCACCGCCCAGTTTGCCGTGCCCTTTGCGGTATACCGGGCCTTCGGCCTCACCGGCCACGGTCCGGTGGAGATCATTGCCGCCCAGAGTCTGGTCACCCTGGCGGTGGCCTCCCTCCCCCTGCCCGGGGCGGTTGGCGCGGCCGAGGGGGGCTTTTTGCGGGCCATGGCCATATTCTTCGGTCTGGGCCTGGTAACCCCGGCGGTACTGGTATCCCGGGGGATCAGCTTTTATACCTTCCTGCTGGTGAGCGGCGGGGTGACCCTGCTTGTCCACCTGCGCCGCCGGAGCGCGGCCACGCCTCCCCAGGCCGATCAGAAGCGGGAACCACGCGGAAATACCGGCCAGGCTGCGGCCTGACCGGTATTTCCATCTTGCTCCCAAGCCGTGCCTGTATTATAATGATATCTATCTGCTGAATAAACCTCCCAGCGGTTTATTCGCGCGGCAAGAGAGAGACGGAGGGTGCAGGGATATGAATTATCTGGGCATTGATCTGGGGGGAACCAATGTAGCCACCGCCGTGGTGGACGAGCAGGGCACGATTCTGGGCCGGGCCAGTCTGCCTACCCCCCGCGGGGTGGAGCCGGCCGCTGTGGCCGCGGTGATGGCCAGGGCCGCCCGGGCCGCTGTGGAGGCGGCGGGGCTGCGGGAGGAGCAGATTGCCTCCGTGGGCGTGGGCGCCCCGGGCACCATTGACCCGGAGAAGGGCGTGATCCGGTACTGGAGCAATCTGGACTTCCGGAATGTGCCTCTGGCCGGCCTGCTGCGGGAGCAGCTGGGCCGGGAGGTGTACATGGAAAACGACGCAAACGCCGCCGCCCTGGGGGAGTTTGCCGCCGGAGCGGGCAAGGGCAGCGCCTCCATGATAGCCATCACCCTGGGCACCGGCGTGGGGGGCGGCGCCATTCTGGGGGGCAAGCTGTACACCGGGTTCAACTACGCCGGCATGGAGGTGGGCCACTTTGTCATCGCCTGCGGCGGGCGGCTGTGCACCTGCGGGCGCAGGGGCTGCTTTGAGGCCTACTGCTCTGCCACCGCCCTCATCAAGGCCGCCCGGCAGGCCATGGAGGAGAACCCCACGTCCCTGCTGTGGCAGATGGCGGGCGAGCCGGAAAAGATGAACGGCCGCATTCCCTTTGACGCGGCCCAGGCGGGGGATCCCACCGCCCAAAAGGTAGTGGAGGAGTTTGTGACCTATCTGGGCTGCGGGGTGACCAGTCTGGTCAATGTCTTCCAGCCGGAGGTGTTCTGCATCGGCGGCGGCCTGTCCGCCCAGGGGGAGAACCTGCTCGCCCCGGTGCGGGCCATTCTGGAGCGGGAGGACTACGCCCGGGGAAACAGCCGCCGCACCCGCCTGGTGCGGGCCACCCTGGGCAACGACGCCGGGCTCATCGGCGCGGCGCTGCTGCCTCTGTTCCGCTGAAGCTCCGGCCGGGGGCCTGCCGCAGGCAGGTCCCCGGCCTTTTTCCTTAGAGGTCGGTGCGGGTGTAGCCCTGGCAGGGGTCGCAGGGTTCCTCAGGCGGCAGTTCCTCCGCCCTGGGCGGGGGGAAGAGGGCCAGGGAGGCAGCCAGCACCAGTAGGGCCGTCCCCGCCGCCGCCTGGAGCCGGTGCTCCCTGAGCCAGTGCCGGTATTTGTCCGGCAGAGGCAGCCGATCCCCCGCCCCGCCCGCTGCGTACACCGCAAGGCCGGCCGCGCCGCACACCGCCAGGCGGAGGGCGGTGCGCTGTCTGTCCTGGGTCCACTCCATGGGCAATACCTCCTCTCCACCAGTATAGTCGCCCCCCCGCCGGGGTAGACCTGGGGAGAATCCGGCTCTTTCCTGCGTTTTTTCCTCTCTGCTCTTGTTTGGCAGGGGCGGGGTGGATATAATGGTACTATAACCGGATTGCCGGCTCCGGGCCGGCAGCTTCCGCCGGCAGAATGAAAAAGAGGCGTGTACATGAAAAAAGCAGCCAAAAAGCCTCCGGCCGTCCCCCAATCGCCGCCCCCCCGCGCCCATGTGCCCCCTGTCAGCCCGGACCCCGCCAAGGGCCTGACCATGGAGCAGGTGCGCCAGCGGCAGAAGGCGGGCTGGGCCAACACCCCGGTAGAATCCCCCACCAAGACGGTGAAGGAGATTGTACGGAGCAATGTGGTCACCTTCTTCAACTTCATATTCATCGTGCTGGCCGCCCTGCTCATTGCGGTGGGCTCCTTTGACGACATGCTCTTTCTGCTCATCGCCCTGGCCAACACGGTTATCGGCATCATCCAGCAGCTGCGCTCCAAGCAGACCATCGACAAGCTCAACCTGCTGGCCGCCCCCCGGGCCTCCGCTGTGCGGGAGGGGAACGTGGTCAGCGTGCCTGCCGCCCAGCTGGTGCGGGACGACGTGATTGAGCTCTCCGCCGGCAGCCAGATCCCCGCCGACGCCACGGTGCTCTCCGGCCAGGTGCAGGTCAACGAGGCCCTGATCACCGGCGAGGCGGACGCCATCGCCAAGCAGCCGGGGGAGCAGCTGCTCTCCGGCGCCTTTGTGGTGTCCGGCCGGTGCCGGGCCCGGCTGGACAAGGTGGGGGCCGACTCCTACGCCGCCCGCCTCACCCTGGAGGCCAAGAAGGGGGTGGCCCCTGGCAAGGGGGAGATGATGGCCTCCCTGGACAAGCTCATCCGGTTTATCGGCATTCTGCTCATCCCCATGGGAGTGGCGTTGTTCATCAAGGAGTACTACTTTTTGCAGCTGGGGGCCCAGCAGGCGGTGGTGTCCACCGTGGCCGCCCTCATCGGCATGATCCCCGAGGGGCTCTACCTGCTCACCAGCGTGGCCCTGGCGGTGAGTGTGGTGCGCCTTGCCATGGGCAAGGTGCTGGCCCAGGATATGAGCTGCATCGAGACCCTGGCCCGGGTGGACGTGCTGTGCGTGGACAAGACGGGTACCATTACCCTGCCCAGAATGCAGGCGGGAGAGGTGGTGCTGCTGGACGAGGAGAAGTGGCCGGAGGAGAAGGTGGGCGAGGCGCTGCGGGCCTTCTACCAGGCGGTGGAAGACGACAACGATACAGCCCGGGCCATGCGGGAGCGCTTTTCCGGCCGCAGCGTGTGGCACGCCTCCCGTACCATCCCCTTTACCTCCGCCACCAAGTGGAGCGGGGCGGTGTTCCCCGGCCACGGGGCCTTTGTGGTGGGCGCTCCCGAGTTTATTATGGGCAGGCGCTACGCCGATCTGAAGGAGCAGGTGGAGCCGTACTCCGCCATGGGCTACCGGGTTTTGCTGGCGGCGAGCTACCAGGGAGAGCCCGACCCCGCCGGCCTGCAGCCCCAGCGGGTGAGTCCCATGGCCCTGGTGCTGCTGGCCAACCCGGTGCGGCCCGAGGCGCCCAAGACCTTCCAGTTCTTTCACCAGCAGGGGGTGGCTATTAAGGTCATCTCGGGAGATAACCCGGTCACCGTGTCCGAGGTGGCCCGCCAGGCGGGCATCCAGGGGGCGGAAAAATTTGTGGACGCCGCCACCCTGAAGACCGACGGCGACCTGGAACGGGCCGCCCGGAATTACACCGTCTTCGGACGGGTCACCCCCAACCAGAAGCGCAAGCTGGTGCGCGCCCTCCAGCGGGCGGGCCACACGGTGGCCATGACGGGGGACGGCGTGAACGACGTGCTGGCCCTGAAGGACGCCGACTGCGGCATCGCCATGGCCTCAGGTAGCGAGGCCGCCTGCCGGGCCGCCCAGCTGGTGCTGCTCAACTCCGACTTTGCCGCCATGCCCCGGGTAGTGGGGGAGGGGCGGCGGGTAATCAACAACATCCAGCGGGCCGCCGCCCTGTTCCTGGTGAAAAACATTTTCTCCTTTGTGCTGTCCATCATCTCCCTGTTTGCCAGCTTCCCCTACCCCATGACCCCCAGCCAGCTCACCCTCATCAGTGCCCTCACCATCGGAATCCCCTCTTTCTTCCTGGCTCTGGAGCCCAACCACGCCCTGGTACGGGGCCGCTTTCTGGGCAACGTGTTCCGCCGCGCCCTGCCCGGCGGGCTGACCGATCTCATCATTATCCTGGGGGTGGAGGCCTTCTACTGGGCCTTCGGCTTTACCACCGAGGAGCTGTCCACCATCTCCGCCATCTTGATGCTCTTTATCGGCCTGCTGGTGCTCTATCAGGTGAGCAGGCCCCTGGACTGGAAGCGCGGGATTCTGCTGGGCGTCATGTGTGTCGCCTCTGCCGTCATTGTGCGATTCTACGGGGCGCACTTCGGCCTGAGCCACCTGGGCATCCAGCAGATTCTGGTGCTGCTGGTGTTTATGGGGCTCTCCCAGCCGGTAATGCACCTCATCCTCCGCTTGTTTGACGGGGGAGAGGCCCTGCTGCACCATGGCAGGCACCAGCTGGAGCGGGCAAAGGGCGGCAGAAGATAATTCCCTGCGCCCCCGGCTATTTTTGCCGGGGGCGTGTTTTTTTAAGGGTTAGCGTCGATTGCTTTACAAGCGGGCGGCGGACTGGTATAATGCTCCAAGAACCAAACAGGCACGTGCAGGCGCGGCTCAGGCCGCCGGACGGGGAAGCCGGTGGAAATCCGGCGCAGTCTTACCTCTACTGTGTGCGCGGACGATGGCGTAAAAATCCACTGGCCGAAAGGCCGGGAAGGAACGCCGGAGGAGGAGGCGCGAGCCAGGAGACCCGCTGCACGGGGCATACATGCGCAGCTCTGAGGTGGAGAGGTGCGGCCAAGGCGGCAGCAGGCCCTCCCCATATCCTGGGGAGGGCCTTTTTTGGATCGCCGGAAGGGGGGCGGAGAGGTGGAGAGGGAAGAGAGGTACATCACCGTGGGCAAGCGGAGGCTGCGCTGCGGCTACACCACCGGAACCTGCGCCGCCGCCGCCGCCGCGGGGGCGGCGGAGCTCCTGCTCACCGGGCAGGCTCCCCGGGCCGCGGCGGTGGAGCTCCCCGCCGGAGGACGGGTGACCCTGGAGCTGGAGGAACCCCGGCGGGGGGAGGGCTGGGCGTGCTGCGCCGTACGCAAGGACGGGGGGGACGACCCCGATGTGACCCACGGCGCTCTCATCCGCGCCCGGGTGTCCCTGCGCCCCGCCCCCGGTATTTTCATTGAGGGGGGCGAGGGGGTGGGCCGGGTGACCCGTCCCGGGCTGGATCAGCCGGTGGGCCGGGCGGCCATCAACTCCGTGCCCCGCGGCATGATCGCCCGGACGGTGCAGGAGCGGCTGGACAGTGCGGGCTGCTCCGGCGGGGCCCTGGTGGTGATTGAGGTACCCGGCGGCGGGGAACTGGCGGCGCGCACCTTCAACCCCCGGCTGGGCATCCAGGGGGGGATCTCCATCCTGGGCACCACCGGCGTGGTGCGGCCCATGAGCCGCCAGGCCCTGGCGGATAGCCTGTGTCTGGAGCTGGACGTGCTCCGGGCTGCCGGAGCCCGGGAGGTGATCCTCACCCCGGGCAACTACGGCGCGGAGTTTGCCCGGCAGACCCTGGGCCTGGAGCTGAAGCAGTGGGCGGAGTGCGGCAATTTTAGCGGCCGGGCCATCGACCACGCCGCCGCCGCGGGCTTTGCCCGGGTGCTGCTCATCGGCCACCTGGGCAAGCTGTGCAAGGTGGCGGGGGGGTTCATGGACACCCACTCCTCGGTGGCCGACGGCCGGCGGGAGACCCTCACCGCCCACGCCGCCCTGTGCGGGGCGGGGGCGGAGCTGCTGGGGGAGATCTTCCGGACGGACACCACCGACCGGGCGGTGGAGCTTCTGGACGGCGCGGGCCTGCGCCGGTCGGTGATGGACAGCCTGGCCGCTGCCCTGGAGGAGAACCTGCGCCGCCGGGCGGGGGAGGGGATGGAGATTGCTGCCGTCTTCTTCTCCAGGACATACGGGCTTTTGGGACAGACGGAGGGAGCGCAGGCGCTGCTGCGCCGCTTCCGGGAGATAGAAAAAGGGGGAGAACAGCCGTGAAGCTGTGGGAGAAGGGAACCATTGGGGCCCTGGAGCTGGACAACCGGGTGGTGCGCTCGGCCACCAACGAGCACCTCACCGGCCGGGACGGACGGGTGACGGCGGCCTACCTGGAGGTATACGAGACTCTGGCCCGCTCCGGGGTGGGGCTGATCCTCACCGGCCACATGACAGTGGACGGCAGGGGCCGGGCGGACGAGACCCAGATCTGCCTGGACGCACCCGGGGCGGAGGAGGAGCTGGCGCGGCTGGCCCGGGTCATCCATCAGGCGGGGGGGAAGGCGGCGGTACAGATCTCCCACGGGGGCCTGAAGGCTCCCGACGCCGTCAACGGCAGGCCGGGGCGGGGCCCCAGCGCAGTGGACGGCGGGGAGGAGATGTCCCCGGAGGAGATCGCCGCCCTGCCCAAACAATTTGCCCGGGGGGCCCGGCTGGTGCGGGAGGCGGGCTTTGACGGGGTGCAGCTCCACCTGGCCCACGGCTACCTGCTCAGCGAGTTCCTCGACCCCTACTACAACCGGCGCACCGACTCCTATGGCGGCAGCGCCGAAAACCGGCGGCGGATTGTGGAAGAAGTGGTAGCGGCGGTGCGGGCCGCCTGCGGCCCCGCCTTCCCCCTTCTGGTGAAGATCAACGCCACCGACGTGGAGGACACCCCCGGCTTTCTGGAGGACCAGATCGCCCTGTGCCGCCGGCTGGAGACGCTGGGAGTGGACGCTGTCGAGGTGAGCGGCCACGGCTTCAACACCCTGCGCAGGCAGGGCCCCTACTTTTTGCCCCAGACCCTGGCCATCCGCCGGGCGGTGTCCATCCCCGTGCTGGCGGTGGGCGGGCTGCGTGCCCCGGAGGAGATGGAGGCGGTGCTGGGGCAGGGAGCGGAC
>CALWWS010000170.1 GCA_944385305.1 uncultured Oscillospiraceae bacterium
GGCTGGTGGACATTCCGCCCTGCCCCGTGCGCACCTGCTTCCAGCGGGGCACCGACCGCATCCTCCACTCCACACCCTTCGGCCGGCTGATGCACAAGCCCCAGGTCTTCCTCAACCCCGAGGGGGACCACTACCGCTCCCCCATGACCCACCCCCTGGAGGTCTCCCAGACCCTGGGCTTTACCCACGGGGAGCGCATCAACACCCTGGTGGTGGACATCATCAAGGCCAGCGCCGGCCGACCGGAGGTGGTGCAGACCCCCCAGAAGGCCAACGCCATGCGCACCCTGCGGGAGTTCATGTTCGAGGCGGTCTACCGTAACCCCGTGGCCAAGGGGGGGGAGACCAAGGCCCAGCAGCTCATCCGCAGCCTGTTTGACTACTATGTGCACCACCCGGACAAGCTGCCAGCCGACTATCAGGACATCCGCCTGCGGGAAGGCGTGGAGCGGGCGGTGTGCGACTACATCGCCGGGATGACCGACAATTACTGCATGGAAAAGTACTCCGATGCCTTTTTGCCCATGTCCTGGAGCGTGAAATAGCCCCTGGAAAGCAAAATTTGGTATTGTTTTCGGGAAAAGGGGGGATGATATGCCCATTCCAAGAGCATTTATTGACGAGCTGGTCCAGCGCGCCGACATCGAGCAGGTGGTGGCCGACTACGTTCCCCTCACCCGGAAGGGCGCCAATCTCTGGGGCCTGTGCCCCTTTCACAGTGAGCGCACCCCCTCCTTCTCCGTCTCGCCGGAAAAGCAGATCTTCCACTGCTTCGGCTGCGGCAAGGGGGGCGGAGCCATCACCTTCCTCATGGAGATCGAGAACCTCACTTTTCCCGAGGCGGTGCGCCTGCTGGCGGAAAAGACGGGCATGGAGGTGCCCGAGGAGGACCCCGGCGAGGGGGACTGGCGGCGCCGGCGGGAGCGCATCCTTACCCTCAACAAGCTGGCCGCCCGCTTTTACTACGACCAGCTCTCCACCCCCCAGGGGCAGAAGGTGGCCGAGTATATGGCCCGGCGGCGCATCTCCAAAAAGTTTGCCGTCCGCTTTGGCCTGGGGGCCGCCCCCGACGCCTGGGACACCCTGCTGCGGGCCATGGCCGAGAAGGGGTACGACAAGCGGGACCTGCTGGACGCGGGCCTTGCGGTGGCGGGCAAGGGAGGCGGGGTGTACGACAAGTTCCGCAACCGGCTCATGCTCCCCGTCATCGACCTGCGGGGGGACGTGATCGGCTTTACCAGCCGGGTGATGGACGACTCCACCCCCAAGTACCTCAATACCCCCGAGACCGCCATCTTCAAAAAGCGCTCCACCCTGTACGGGCTCAACTACGCCAAGCGCTCCAAGCGGGGCAACATCATCCTGGTGGAGGGCAACATCGACGTCATTACCCTGCACCAGGCGGGCTTTGACAACGCGGTGGCCACTATGGGTACCTCCCTCACCGAGGAGCACGCCCGCATCCTGGCCCGCTTTACCAAAGAGTTGGTGCTGTGCTATGTTACCGAGAATGCCGGCATTTACGCTTCCCAGCGGGCCATCGGCATTTTGAAAAGCGCCGATCTGGCCGTGAAGGTGCTCCAGCTGCCCCGCCGGCGCACCCCTGAGGGGGAACTGGTGAAGCAGGATGCCGATGACTTTATCAAATACCAGGGGGCGGCTGCCTTTGAGCAGCTGCTCACCGGCAGCCAGAACCAGGTGGAGTACCGCCTGGAGGATATCCAGAGCAAATACGACCTGAGCGTGGACGAGCAGCGGGCCGCCTTTCTGCGGGAGGCGGCCGCCCTGACCGCCGGGCTGGAAAGCCCTGTGGAGCGGGAGATCTATGGCGTCCGGGCCGCCAAGGCGGCGGGGGTGTCCCCTGAGACCATGGCCGCCGAGGTGGAGAAGGCGCGCCGCGCCAGGGCGGGCAAGGCCCGGCGGCAGGAAGAGCGCCAGGCCCTCATTCCCACGGTATCGGTCCAGCCCAAGAGCCGGGAGCTGCGGTATGGAAATGTGCGCTCCGCCCGGGCGGAGGAGGGCATCCTGCGTCTTCTGCTGATGGACCCCGCCCTGTTCGGGGCGATGGGCGCCGTGGCCCCGGAGCACTTCTCCTCCCCCTTCCTGGGCCGGGTGTACCGCCTGCTGGGAACGCTGTGGCAGCAGGGGAATACCCCCCGGCTGCCCGCCCTGGTGGGGGATCTGTCCACCGAGGAGATGAGCCGCCTGGTGCAGGTGGCCGACCAGCCGGAGACCGTGGACAACAAAGAAAAAGCACTTCAGGATTACATAGAGATCCTGGAATCGGAATACGCCAAACGACGGGCCACAGGCATGGATGCCCTGCTGGCCGTGCGGGAGCAAAAGAGAAAAAAAGCGATGGAGGAACAGGCATGAAAGATACCAAAGGGAAAAAGGCCAAGCCGGCCGAGACCGAGGAAAAGACCATCAATATCATCAGCGAGGAGAAGCTGGACGCCAGCAAGGCTGAGATCATGAAGGTGGTAGAGGGGGTCGCCGGCGCGGAAAAGCTTGCCGAGCTCATTGAGCGGGGCAAGAAAAAGGGCAAGCTGTCCTCCTCGGAACTCATGGATGTGCTGGAGGCGCTGGACCTGGAGACCGAGCAGATGGACAAGATCTACGATACTCTGGAGAACCTGGGGATCGACACCGCCGGGGAGGACTATCTGCCCGAACTGGCCGACGACGACGCAGTCCCTCCCGCCGAGGAGATCGAGGAGATCCCCGAGGAGGAGATCGTAGACCCCAATACCCTGGTGGACTCCTTCGGCATCGACGACCCGGTGCGCCTGTACCTCAAGGAGATCGGCAAGGTAAACCTGCTCACCTCCGAGGAGGAGATCGAGCTGGCCCAGGCCATGCAGGCGGGCAGTGCCGCCAAGGAGCAGCTGGAGGATCCCGAGGCCGACCTGGACGAGGAGAGCACCCGGGAGCTGGAAAAGCTGGCCAAGCAGGGGGAGAAGGCCAAGCAGCGTCTGGCCGAGGCCAACCTGCGCCTGGTGGTGTCCATCGCAAAACGATACGTGGGGCGGGGCATGCTCTTCCTGGACCTGATCCAGGAGGGAAACCTGGGCCTCATTAAGGCGGTGGAGAAATTCGACCACACCAAGGGCTACAAGTTTTCCACCTACGCCACCTGGTGGATCCGCCAGGCCATCACCCGGGCCATCGCCGACCAGGCCCGCACCATCCGCATCCC
>CALWWS010000171.1 GCA_944385305.1 uncultured Oscillospiraceae bacterium
GCGGGATAGTTCAGGGGAAGGCGAGAGCGGGGTGGGAGAGAAATGAGCGCAAAGGCGACGGTGCGGCAGGTGCCCTTCGGGCCGGGCCGGGTACTGGCGGTGAGCGACGTGCACGGCAATCTGCCCATGCTCCGGGGGGCCCTGGCCGCCGCCGGCTTTACCCAATCGGACACCCTGGTCATTGTGGGGGATCTGGTGGAGAAGGGGCCGGACAGCCTGGGCACGCTGCGCTATGTGATGGAGCTCTCCCGCCGGCAGCGGGTGTACTGCGTGCGGGGCAACTGCGACGATCTGGTGGTGGAGTTTGCCGACGGCACGTGGAGCGGCAGCCCCGCCTTTTACCGCCAGTACCTGCGCACCTGGGGGGAGCGGTGCCTGCTCCTTCAGATGGGGCGGCTGGCGGGCCTCACCTGCCGGGGGGAGGAGGACATGCCCGCCCTGCGCCGGGCGGTATGCCGAAACTTTGCCCCCGAGCTGGACTTCCTCCGGGCCATGCCGGTGATTCTGGAGATGCCCCAGTACCTCTTTGTCCACGGCGGCGTGCCGGGGGAGGAGGGACTGGAAGAGCTGGACGCCTGGCAGTGCATGAAAAACGACGGCTTTCTCCACCGGGCCGGGGTCTTCCGGCGCTGGTGCGTGGTGGGTCACTGGCCGGTGATGCTCTACCGGACGGATCTGCCCTGCGCGGCCCCCATTGCGGACGCGGGCAGACGGATTCTCAGCCTGGACGGGGGCTGCTCCCTCACCCCCGACGGCCAGCTCAATGTGGCCATCCTGCCCCGGCGGCCCGAGGGGGAGATCCCCTGGGTGGGCTTTGACCGGCTTCCTCTGGTGACTGCCCTGGACGCCCAGCGACCCTCCGGGGAGTCGGTGAACGTGTGCTTTGGCCGCCACCAGGTGGAGGTGCTCTCCCGGAACGGGGAGTTTGCCCGCTGCCGCCATCTGGAGAGCGGGCGGGAGCTGGACATTCTCAGCGACTTTCTCTATGAGGCGGACGGGGCCACCTACACCCAGGACGCCACCGACTACCGCCTGGCGGTGGAGCCGGGGGACACCCTCTCCCTGGTGCGCCGGGTGCGGGGGGGCTGTCTGGCCAAGAAAAACAGCGTCACCGGCTGGTATTTTGGCCGTTTTCGGGAAAATCAGGCTTGACTTTGGCCATTTTGGCTGATACAATATCAAAGCCGCTTTGAATGGGGCAGAAAGTGGAGCGCCGCTCCCTCCTACGACAGCGAGCCCGTAATGAAGGAGTTGAAACTACATGCATGCGATCATTGAGACCGGCGGCAAGCAGTACAAGGTGGCCGAGGGCGACACCCTCTTCATCGAGAAGCTGCCTGTGGAGGCCGGCGAGGCCGTGACCTTCGACAAGGTGCTGGCTGTCATCGACGGGGATAAGATCACCGTTGGCACTCCCGTGGTGGAGGGCGCCAAGGTGGACGGCTCCGTGGTGAAGAACGGCAAGGGCAAGAAGGTCATCGTCTTCAAGTACAAGCCCAAGAAGGGCTACCGCCGCAAGCAGGGCCACCGTCAGCCCTACACCAAGGTGACCATCGGCAAGATCTCCGTGTAATGACCACGGTGAGTTTCCACACCCAGGGCGGGCGCATTGTAGGCTTTACAGTTCAGGGCCACAGCGGCTACGCCCCGGAGGGGAGCGATATCGTCTGCGCGGCGGTGACCAGCGCGGTGCGGCTCACGGAGTGCGCCGTCAACGACGTGCTGGGCCTGGGCGCGGCGGTAAAGGTAAAGGAGAAGGACGCGTACATCTCCCTGCGGCTTCCCGGCGGACTGGGTCAGACCAACGAGAGCACCTGCCAGACCCTTCTGGCGGCGCTGATGGTCTATCTGGCCCAGCTCCACACCGAGTATCCCGACCATCTGATGGTGCTGGAGGAGGAGTAACTCCCCCCTGCATCCGCAACCACACATATATGGAGGTGTGACACAATGCTGAAAATCGGTCTTCAGTTCTTCGCCCATAAAAAGGGCGTGGGTTCCACCCGCAACGGCCGTGACTCCGAGTCCAAGCGTCTGGGCGTGAAGCGGGCTGACGGCCAGTTCGTCCTGGCCGGCAACATCCTGGTGCGCCAGCGGGGCACCCATATTCACCCCGGCGTCAACGTGGGCAAGGGCAGCGACGACACCCTGTTCGCCCTCAAGGACGGCAAGGTGAAGTTTGAGCGGCTGGGCAAGGATCGCAAGCAGGTCTCCATTGTGGAGATCGCCCAGTAATTATGGGTATACTAAGCCCCGAACGGCTCTCGTTCGGGGCTTTTCCTTTCGGGAGGTGCATGAGAGATGCCCCAGTTTATTGATACCGCAAAGATCACGGTGAAGGCGGGCAACGGCGGCAACGGCGTGGTCAGCTTCCACCGGGAGAAGTACGTGGCCGCCGGCGGCCCCGACGGCGGGGACGGCGGCCGGGGGGGCGACGTGGTTTTGCAGGTGAGCGACCACATGTCCACCCTGATGGACTTCCGCTACAAGCGCAAGTACGTGGCGGGCAACGGCATGGACGGCCAGGGCAAGCGCTGCTCCGGCAAGGACGGGGAGGATCTGGTCATCCGGGTGCCCCGGGGCACCGTGGTGCGGGATGCCGAGACCGGGGAGATCATCTGCGACATGTCCTCCGACGAGCCCTTTGTCCTGGCCCGGGGGGGCAACGGGGGCTGGGGCAACAAGCACTTTGCCACCCCCACCCGCCAGGTGCCCCGCTTTGCCAAGGCGGGCCTGCCCGGCCAGAGCCGGGAGGTGGTGCTGGAGCTCAAGCTGCTGGCCGACGTGGGGCTGGTAGGCTTCCCCAACGTGGGCAAGTCCACCCTGCTCTCCGTGGTGAGCAAGGCCCGGCCCAAGATTGCCAACTACCACTTTACCACCCTCTTCCCCAACCTGGGAGTGGTGTACGTGGAGGAGGGGGTGTCCTTTGTGCTGGCCGACATCCCCGGCATCATTGAGGGGGCCTCCGAGGGGGCGGGGCTGGGCCACGACTTCCTGCGCCACATCGACCGCTGCCGCCTGCTCATCCATGTGGTGGACGTGTCCGGCTGCGAGGGCCGGGACCCCGTGGCCGACTTTGAGGCCATTAACCAGGAGCTCAGGCAGTACAGCCCCCAGCTGGCCGGCCGGCCCATGCTGGTGGCGGGCAACAAGGCGGACATTGCCGCCGACCGCACCGGGCTGGAGGCCCTCAAGGCCCACGTGGAGGCTCTGGGCCTCCCCTTCTTTGAGATCTCCGCCGCCGCCCAGCAGGGCACCCGGGAGCTGATGTTTGCCGCCGCCCGGGCCCTGGAGGAGCTGCCCCCCATCACCGTCTACGAGCCCACCTATGTGGAGCGCCCGCCCCAGGTGGACCTGTCCGAGCCCATGACCATCACCCGGGAGGAGGACACCTGGATTGTGGAGGGCCCCGCCCTGCAGCGGCTGATGGCCAATGTGAACTTTGGGGACTACGAGTCCCGCAACTGGTTTGACAAGATGCTCCGCCAGTCCGGCCTGTTTGACCGGCTGGAGGAGATGGGCATCCAGGACGGGGACACTGTGTCCCTGTATAATCTGGAGTTTGAATACCGGCGCTGAACAAAAAGCCGCGCCCCGGACCATTGGTTCGGGGCGCGGCTTTTTTATCCGCCGGTCTGGGGGGTATGGCCGTCAGGCAGCAGGCCGTGGAGAAAGAGATCGGTGAGAAAGGCGGCCAGCACCTCGTCCTCCGGCTCCTCGCTGCGGAAGCCGGGGGCAACCCGCCGCTCAATGGCGTAGGAGTACAGGGCGATATAGGCCTTGGAGAGCAGCTCCAGATCCAGATCGGGCCGCAGGTCCTGGATATGAAAGCGGCGCAGGCACTGCTCCACCTGGGTGAAGGCGTAGCCAATCCCCTTTTCGTGGTAGATGGTGCCGATCTCCGGGTAGTGGATGGCCTCCGAGATCACCAGGCGGAAGATGGCGGCGTAGTCCGGGTTGTCAAACAGCCGCAGATAGGCGGTGCCGATGCGGGCCAGGGCATGGGGCAGAGAGTCCCCCTCCTGGGCCTTGCCCGCCGTCTGGAGCATGTCCGAACGGAAGGCGGTCTCATGTACCACCGCCTCAAACAGCTCCTCCTTGCTGGAAAAGAACTGGTAGAGCCCCGCCTTGGAGTAGCCGGTGCGCTGGGCGATCTTCTCAATGGTGGTGCCGTGAAAGCCCCGCTCTCCGAACAGCTGGCGTGCCTGGGAGAGGATCTGGGCACGCTTGCGATCAAACTCGGGACGCAGAGAGTCAGCCTGCTCCAGATCCAAAGCCAGAAAGAGATCCCGCTTGCCCAGAAAATAGCTGTAGATGGTGGGAGGGGACACATTGGCCAAGTCCGCAATCTCCGTAATGCGCCCCTCACTGTACCCCTTGGTGGAGAAGACCTGCCGGGCCGCGTCCAGAATACGCTGGCGGGTCTCCGGGTCTTGCCGGGCCATAGCGCCTCCTCTCCCGCCGAAAAAACGGCGAACAAAATCTTCTTTTCTGCAAAAAATTTGGTTACTCTGTATTTTATCAAAATTATGAAAAAAAGCAAGGAATATTTAGCATAACAACAAAAATGGGGAGGAAAGATTGACAACAGGAAAAGAAAGATTATAATGAAAATCAGAAGACCGATTGTTCTGCTTATATTAAAGAACGGTCGGAAGATGGCCGGCTCGACGCTTTTCTTCCTGCTGCCCCCGCTGCTGCATCAGCGGGGGTTTTTTCATAAAATGAGGCAAATCACACATCCTAGAAAAACGGCGTTGACTTATAAAATGGATTGTGGTATGCTGTACAGCAGTTGAAAAGGGAGTAGTTGCAAGGTGCACCGCCAACAATCACGGCCACGGGCCTGGCGGTGTGCGCCCGTTGGGGTGACAAGACTTTTCGACAACTGTTGCCATGTGCGGCGGTTGGCGGAAGGTCTTTTTTGTTTGCCTTTCGCCGGAGAACTGAAACGGGGGATCAAGCATGGAGCGAACCTATTACAACATGACGCCTGAGCAGGCACTGGAGGCGCAGGAGACGACGGCTGCCGGCCTGGGGGCTGAGCAGGTGCGCCGCCGGATGGAGGAGTACGGGCCCAATAAGCTCACCGAGGGGAAGCCCAAGAGCATCGGGCGGATTTTTCTGGAGCAGTTCAAGGACCTGCTGGTGATTATTCTCATTGCAGCGGCCATTATTTCCATGTTCTCCGGAAATGTGGAGAGCACCATTGTGATTTTTGCCGTGCTGGTACTCAACGCTGTGCTGGGCACCGTGCAGTACGTGAAGGCGGAGAAGTCCCTGGAGAGCCTGAAGGCCATGTCCTCCCCCACCGCCAAGGTGCTGCGGGGCGGCGTGCGTGTGGAGGTTCCCTCGGCTGATGTGGTACCCGGCGACGTGGTGCTGCTGGAGGCGGGGGACATGGTGGTGGCCGACGGGCGGATTTTGGAGAACTTTTCCCTGAAGGTCAACGAGAGCTCCCTCACCGGGGAGAGCGAGGGGGTGGAGAAGAGCGTCCAGGCCATTTCCAGCGAGAAGGTGGCCCTGGGGGATCAGAAGAACATGGTCTTCTCCGGCTCCCTGGTGACCTACGGCCGGGCTACCGTTCTGGTTACCGGCACGGGGATGAACACCGAGCTGGGGAAGATCGCCGCGCTGATGAACCAGACCCAGCAGCGCAAGACCCCCCTTCAGGAGAGCCTGGACAAGTTCAGCGCCAAGCTGGCCGGGGTGATCATGGTCATCTGCGCCGTGGTCTTTCTTCTCTCCGTGTTTCGTACCGGGATGGGGCTGCTGGACGGGCTGATGTTTGCCGTGGCCCTGGCAGTGGCGGCCATTCCGGAGGCGTTGAGCTCTATTGTTACCATCGTGCTGGCCATGGGCACCCAGAAAATGGCCCGGCAGAACGCCATTATCAAGGACCTCAAGGCGGTTGAGAGCCTGGGCGCGGTGAGCGTCATCTGTTCGGACAAGACGGGTACCCTCACCCAGAACCGGATGACTCCCCAGAAGATCTACGCCGATGGAGTGCTGCTGGAGGGGGCCGATCTGAATCTGGCCAACGACGTGCAGCGCCTGCTGCTCAAGGCGGCCCTGCTGGCCAGCGATGCCACCACCAATGCCGAGACGGGAACCGCCATCGGCGACCCCACCGAGGTGGCCCTGGTTCAGCTGGGGGACGCCTTCGGGGTGGATGAGGAGATCTACCGCGCCCAGCACCCCCGTCTGGGAGAGCTGGCCTTTGACTCAGACCGCAAGCTGATGAGTACCCTCCACGACATCGACGGGGTGCCCACCCTCCTCACCAAGGGGGCTATCGACGTGCTGCTGGATCGCTCCCGGTATCTGCTCACCAGCCAGGGGCCGGTGGAGCTCACTCCGGAGCGCCGGCAGGAGATTGCCGGGGTAAATACCCGGCTGTCCCAGGAGGGGCTGCGGGTGCTGGCCTTTGCCTTCCGGCAGCTGGACAGCGCTCGCCAGCCCGCCCTGGAGGATGAGAGCGAGTTTACCTTTATCGGCCTGGTGTCCATGATCGATCCCCCCCGGCCCGAGGCGATCCAGGCGGTGGCTGACGCCAGGCTGGGCGGCATCCGCACCATTATGATCACCGGCGACCACAAGGTGACGGCCGCCGCCATCGCCAAGCAGCTGGGGATTTTCCGGGAGGGGGACGAGGCCCTCTCCGGTGTGGAGCTGGACGGGATGGATGAGGAGGAGCTGGACCGGCGGCTGCCCCGGGTCTCGGTGTACGCCCGCGTCTCCCCGGAGCACAAGATCCGCATTGTCAGCGCCTGGCAGCGCCGGGGCAGCATTGTGTCCATGACGGGGGACGGGGTGAACGACGCCCCCGCTCTGAAAAAGGCGGATATCGGTGTGGCCATGGGCATTACGGGCACCGAGGTATCCAAGGACGCCGCCTCCATGATTCTGGCGGATGACAACTTCGCCACCATTGTCAAGGCGGTGGTCAACGGCCGCAGCGTCTATACCAACATCAAAAACGCCATTGAATTTCTCCTCTCGGGCAACACGGCGGGCATTCTGTGCGTGCTCTACGCCTCCCTGCTGGCCCTGCCGGTCCCCTTTGCGCCGGTGCACCTGCTGTTTATCAACCTGCTCACCGACTCCCTGCCCGCCATCGCCATCGGCATGGAGCCCGCCCGCCGGGGCCTGCTCCGCCAGCCCCCCCGGGACCCCAAGCAGCCCATTTTGAACCGGGAGCTGCTGCTGCGCATCGGGGGACAGGGCCTGCTTATCGCCGTGGCCACCATGGCGGCCTTCTACCTGGGCTACCGGACCCAGGGGGCCCAGCTGGCCTCCACCATGGCCTTTGCCACCCTCACCCTGGCCCGGCTGTTCCACGGCTTCAACTGCCGTGGCAGGGAGTCCATCTTCCGCCTGAAGCTCTCCAGCAACAAGTCCTCCCTGCTGGCCTTCCTGGCCGGGGTGGTGCTGCTGCTGGCGGTGCTGCTTATTCCCGGGCTCAAGACCCTCTTCCAGGTCTCCCCCGCCTTTGACCTCCTCTGCCTGGGACGGGTCACCCTGCTGGCCTTCCTGCCCACCCTGGTCATCCAGCTGCTCAAGGTCTTCTCCGACCTGCGCCGCGGGAAGGACTAAAGCAAAAAAGGTCCCCGGCCATACGGCCGGGGACCTTTTTGAGGTTTTACATGCAGGTGTATCCGCCGTCCACCGGCAGGATGCAGCCGTTGACATAGGTGCTGGCCGGGGAGGCCAGGAAGATGGCGGCGCTGTCCAGCTCCCCCTCCCTGCCGTAGCGGGCCATGGGGATCATGGTTCTGGCGTAGTTCTGGAAGAACTCAGTCTCCAGAGTCTCCTTGGTCAGGGGGGTCTCGAAATACCCCGGGCAGATGGCGTTGACCGTGATGCCCTTCTCTCCCCACTCGCTGGCCAGGGCCCGGGTGAGGTTGACCACGCCGCCCTTTGCCGCGTGATAGGGAGAGGCGGGGGCGATCTTGTTGCCCACCAGGCCGTACATGGAGGCAATGTTGATAATGCGGCCATAGCCAGCGGGTAGCATGGCCGCCTTGGCCACCGCCCGGGCCATCTTGAAGGTGCCGAAGAGGTCAATCTCCAGCTCGTTGGCAAACTGCTCGTCGGTAATATCCTCCGCCGGGGCCACCGCGCCGGTGCCGGCGTTGTTGAGCAGGATGTCAATGCGGCCGAAGTGATCCATAATCTTCTGCACAGCCGTTTCCACCATGTCGCTCTTGGTGATGTCGCAGGCCACCGCCAGGGTCTTCACCCCATAGGTGTCGGCCAGCTCCTTGGCCACCGCGTCAATCATGTTTTGCCGGCGGGCCAGGGCCACAATGCTGGCCCCCTGGTTGGCGAAGGCCTTGGCCATCTGCACCCCCAGGCCGGTGGAACAGCCGGTGACCAGGGCTACCCGGCCGGTGAGATCAAAATAATTCTTTGCCATAACAATGCCTCCTGTTATAAAGAGATGTGCAAATAAACTTGCCAGTATAAAAATTATAACACAACCGGAGGAAAAGGCAAGAAAAATTTGGAACCGGCCAGGAAACTGGGCGGAGCTCAGGGGACGATCTCAAATTCCTGGGCGCCCATGTAGCCCGGGGCGATCTCGTACTTGTCAAAAAGCACCACCGGGTTGCCCGCCTGGTTAAGGTAGAAGGCCTGATCGTCGGCAATGGACTGGAAGCCCGACTCCCCGTGGAAGTACTCCTCCTCGGGGTTGGCGGCCTCATTGGCCGCAATGCCTGCCAGCACCGCCGCGTTGGCGATCTCTTTGTAATCCGGACCGAGAATATCACGCAGAGTAATCTCCCGACCGGCGGTAAGGTCAATGTTGTAGGTGTAGGTCTCGGTATAGGCGCTGGCCAGAGTCTCCGTCTTGGTGAGTACGAAGGAGAGGTACTGGCTGTTTTGGCACTTGATCTCGTAGTTCACACTGATGATGATAGGCGTGAAATCCGCCGGGTCGCCGCCGGTGGCTACAAAGGCGTCCCGGGTCTCCCGCGCCCGGTCCTCCGCCTGCTGGAGCACCTGGTCAATGCGGGTGCGGATTTCCGTGTTGATGCGCTGCTGGAGGTCGGTGCTGTTGGGCAGCTCCAGGGCAGGCAGGCGCACGTCGATGAGGTGCTCAGAGTCCTCAATGGAGTACTCCGCCACAGTGAAGATCCGGGCGATCTGGCCCAGCACCGGCACGGCGGACACCGCCTGGGCAAAGGTGGGGCTGACGTTGATGAGCAGCAGAAAGCAGGCACAGCACGCCGCCGCCGTGGCCCAGGCCCGGTGCATACGCTGCCGCCGCGTTCTGGTGCGCTCCCCCGCCCGCAGGGCGGCGTCCACGGTAAAGGACAGCTGGGGGGGCGGGACAATCTCCTCATAGCGCCCGCGGGCGCGCTGCCAGGAATCACTCATAGGAAACCTCCTCCCCGGTCAGCTCCCGCAGCCTGTGCAGGCTTTTGTACAGGCGGGATTTGACCGTGTTTAAATTGGTCCCGGTGGCCTGGGCGATCTCCTCCAGGGTCATGTCCTGAAAAAAGCGCAGGCGCACCACAGTCTGCTCGTTGAGATTAAGGCGTTCAATGGCGTCGTAGAGATCCAGGTAGGCCGCGTGATCCCGGGCGGGGACGGCCTGCTGCTCCAGGGCGGCGTCCAGGCAGACCAGCCGGCTGGAGTGGCGGTGGTGGTTCATGCTCTCGTTGAGCAAGATGCGGTAGAACCACGCCTTCATCCGATCCGGCTGCCGCAGGGAGCCGGCCTTGGACAAAGCCCTGACGATGCTCTCCTGCACCACGTCCAGGGCGGCGTCAGGATTTTTGACATAGCTGTAAGCCAGGCGATAGAAGTCCGCCTGGCCGGCGAGAATAAACTGTGTCAGCTGCTGACGAATGACGGATTCACGCTGCTCCAAGAAACGGGCTCCTTCCTGCCGGCAAATCTATGACGGTGCAACAGGGAAAAAAGTTTGCATCTGCGGGGAAAAAAGCGCGCCGGACCTGGGCCCGGCGCGCCTGTGAGCGATTACTTCAGCTCGTTCAAAGCTGCCTGGGCCAGATCCCGGTCGGCGGCCACCACCAGCAAAACAGAGCTGCCCTGGCGGTCCACAATAGCATCGTCCAGCTTGGCCACCTCCTCGGGCTGGTAGTCCTTCAGGGCGGCCTTCTGATCCTCCACCCGCTGCTCCAGGGCCTCCAGAGCGGTCTGGGCCGCCTGCTCATCGGTGAGAGTCAGCACGGCGATCTCCTCCGCCCCCGCGGAGAGGGAGGTATACACCGCGCAGTCTGTCACGGTGTCCTCCTCCAGAGCGTACAGCGCAGTACACGCCGTCTGCTTGTCCACCGTGTCCAGCGCCTGGGTGAATGCGCCGCTGTCCAGCAGGGCCTGGGCGGTGGCGGCGGGGTCGTAGGCTTTCCCTGCCTCACTGCTGCCGCAGGCGGCCAGCAGGCACAGGGCCAGGGTCAGGGGCAGCAGGCACCCCAACACTCTCTTCATGTCTCCTCCACTCCTTCTTGTGTGCTCTGGCCGGCCGCATAGGCGTCGGGGTCCACCGTGTGGCACATCAGGTAGGCAAGCCAGCTCTTATAGTGATCCTTGGTAAAGTGTACCCCGTCCGCCGTGGCGTCGGCGGGCAGAATGCCGTTTTCATCCGACAGGGCGGAGGCCACGTCCAGCAGCACCACCTGCTCCTCCTGGGCCAGCTGGGGGTAGATGGCGTTGTAGGCGGCCACCCGGTCGTTGTTCACATAGTAGGGCTGCTTGTTGGCCGCGCACTTGTCCGGGTTGACCGGGACCAGGTTTTCCAGGTAGATAATGGCGTCGGGCTGGAGAGCCTTCACCTGGGAGAGAAAGTCCCGGAAGGTGTTGTGGAAGGCGTCGTCGTTGAAGTAGCCCAACTCGTTAATGCCCAGGGATATGTAGATCTTCCCGTACTGCTTGCCCTTCTCCAGCGCCTCCAGCACAGTGTAGGAGCCGCCGTCTTCCAGGGTGACCACCTTGCGGGAGTCCATTTCAAAAATGGTCAGGCCCTTGTAGCAGTAAAAGTCGGCCCCCTGAATGCCGCTGTACAGGCGCAGCCCGTCAGTGCGGGAGTCGCCGATAAACAGCGCGTCGGAAAAGTAGTCCATCTCCACCGCCGCCGTCTCCGGCGCGCTGGCGGAAAAGTCAAAGGGGACAACCTCCGCCTGGTCAGTACTCTTCCCGGCCGGGTCGGTCGGGACGGCCAGATCTTCGGTCGCCGCCGGCGGGGCGCTCTCCCCGGGGAAAGCGCTCTCCGGGGGGACATCGCTCTGCGGTGTGCCGGTGGGAAGAGGCGCGGGGGTGGGCTGCTGGGGCTGCGTAGCCGCCGGCCTGGGGGAGGCCGAAGAGACCGGCGGGACGGCGGGGGCGCTGCCCCCCCGGGAGGGGATGACCAGCAGGCACACGCACACGGCGGCTGCGGCCGCCAGCAGGGGCAGCCGCCACCTGGGGGTGCGGCGGCGGTGAGAGCGCCTGGATGGGGAGTGACTGGGATGGGAGGAAGTATTTTGTACCGGCACGGCTGAGACACCTCGTTTACTGCATAGTTAGAGACATGAAAGGGATAAATTCTGAAAAATTCGACATCACGGCCGAAGAAAATCAGCCCAGCACGATGGGCAGAAGCTGCTGGAGATCCTCCAGCTGCCAGGTGGGGCGGATCGCCCCGCCGGGCAGGCGGCGGGGGTTGTACCAGGCGGTGTCCGTCCCCGCGTTCTGCCCGCCCCGGATGTCGGTGAGCAGGTTGTCCCCCACCACCAGCGCCCGCTCCGGGCGGGTGATGCCCATCTGGCGGAAGACGGCGGAAAAGTAGGCGGGGTCGGGCTTGCTCACCCCCAGCTCCTCCGAGATAAACAGCCGGTGCACAATCTCCCGCAGGGGGGAGCGGTCAAAGCGGCCCCGCTGGGCCACCGACATGCCGTTGGTGATGATGGCAAGCTGACAGTGGGGGGCCAGAGCGCGGCACAGCTCCTCCGCCCCGGGGAGGAGGATGGACTGCTCTGCCAGCAGCTCCAGGTACTCCCGGTTAAAAGCCGCCGGGTCGTCCTGACGGCCCATCACCCGGCAGAAGAGCGCAAAGCGTTCCACCACCAGATCCCGCTGGGCGATCTCTCCCCGGTTGAACCGGCTCCACAGCGCCTGGTTGATAGCCAGGTAGAGCCCAATGGTCTCCGGATCGGTGGGATAGCCCCGCCGTTCCAGCGCCAGACGAATGGCCGCCTGCTCCGACCGGTCAAAGTCAAACAGGGTGTTGTCCGCGTCAAAAAGCACGTAGTCGTACCGTGGCATACAATTCCTCCCCGGGGGTTACCGCCGCAGGCGGTGCCGGTAAAAGTGAAGCAGGCGCACAAAGGAGGAGACCATCAGCACCCCAACGGCCAGGGCCCCGGCCAGGCCCAGGGTGTGGAGCAGCTGCTCCAGAAACAAAGCGGTCTCGCCCTCCATGGCGTGGCGCATAGTGTAGTAGATGCCGCCGCCGGGCACCAGGGGAAAGAGGGCCAGCAGCAGGTAGCTGGTCACCGGGCACTTGCGTACCCGGGCCATGACCTCCGACCAGGCGGAGATAAACACCGCCGCCAGGAAGGACTGGATGATATCGCTGTGCACCAGAGGAGCGGCCAGCAGATAGCAAAGCCAGCCCAGAGCGCCGCCCAGGGCGCAGATGAGCATCCCCTCTCCCCGGATGTTGAATAAAAAGCAAAAGCCGATGCAGGCGCCGAAGGCGTACAGGCAGGGCAGAAACAGATCGGTAAACAACTCCATCTCAACCGCCCCCCAACAGGCTCACGGCTCCCAGGGCCAGAGCGGTGCCCAGGGCGATGGCCGCCCCGATGAGCAGGGCCTCCGCCCCCTTGCTGATGCCCGCCACCATGTCCCCCGCCATAATGTCCCGCATGGCGTTGGTGATGGCAACGCCGGGCACCAGGGCCATCAGCGCGCCGATGATCACAAG
>CALWWS010000172.1 GCA_944385305.1 uncultured Oscillospiraceae bacterium
CCACAGAGAGGTTAAAGTTGGTGATGTCCTCGTTGTTGTGCTTACAGTCGATAAACGCCAGGATATCCGGGTGATCCACCCGCAGAATTCCCATGTTGGCGCCCCGGCGGGTGCCCCCCTGCTTGACAGCCTCGGTGGCGGCGTTAAAGACCTTCATGAAGGAGATGGGGCCGCTGGCCACGCCGCCGGTGGAGTTCACCGTGGAGCCCTTGGGGCGCAGGCGGGAGAAGGAGAAGCCGGTGCCGCCGCCGCTTTTGTGGATCAGCGCGGCGTTTTTGATGGAGTCGAAGATATCCTCCATGGAGTCGGCCACCGGCAGCACAAAGCAGGCCGACAGCTGCCCCAGGGGACGGCCGGCGTTCATCAGGGTGGGGGAGTTGGGCAGAAAGTCCAGGTTGGTCATCATCTCATAAAAAGAGGCCGCCGTGGCGGCCACGTCGGCCTTGGGGTCAAAGTGGAGATCGGCCTTGGCAATGGCGTCAGCCACCCGGTGAAATAGCTCGTCCACCGTTTCAATGGGCTTTCCCTGCTCGTCCCGCATGAGGTAGCGGCGCTCCAGCACCGCCTTGGCATTTTCAGAAATGGGCATGGTGTGCGTCTCCTTCAACTGTGTTTGATACGATATATTGTATCATAGCCGCAGAATATGTCAACATATTGTTTCTTGCTCCGGGGAGAGAAAATTGCTATAATATTTTTTGCAAAATGGATGGCTGTGCCGCCGATTTTGGCGCGGATAGGCTACATTTTTGAGGAGCTGTCCGATCCCGGCGGATGCCGGGAGGCGGCGTACCGGGGAGGCGAGGCGTTTGGCGCGGTATTCAGACAGGCTTTCCAACCAGCAGGCCGGGTATCTGCGGGAGCACTGCCAGCACTTTTCCGGCCTGGGCTGGGCGCTGTTTGCCCAGATGGCCGCCATGATTGGGGTGCAGTGGGCGGTGCTCCTTCCGGTGCAGCTGCTGGCGCCGCCTATGCTGCACAGCCCCGTGTTTCTCTGGGGGCTCTCCGTGGCCTCCTGCTACGGGGTGGGGGCGCCTTTGTTCTTTCTGCTGGCCCGGCGGCAGCCCGTTCCCCCGCCGGAGGGGCGGCCGGCTCCACTGAGGCCGGGACGCTTTTTGCAGGTGTATGTCATCGGTCTGTCGGCCATGTATCTGGTGAACCTGGCCACCCAGTGGCTGATGGCGCTGGTGGGCTTTCTCCGGGGGGAGGCGGTGGTCAATCCGGTGCTGGAGACGGCGGGCTACCCCGTGGCCCTCAACCTGCTGCTGGGGTGCGTCATCGCCCCGGTGGTGGAGGAGCTAATGTTCCGCCGGGTGCTCCTGGAGCGGCTGCGCCCCTACGGGGAGCGGTTTGCCGCCCTAGCCTCCGCGCTGTGCTTTGCCCTGTTTCACGGAAATTTCCACCAGTTCTTTTACGCCTTTGCCCTGGGGGTGGTCTTTGCCTATGTGGTGCTCAAGACCCGCTGCCTGTGGCAAGTGGTGCTTCTCCACGCCATGGTCAACGGGATCTACGCCGGCCTGACGCCTCTGGCGGAGCGGGCGGGGGCCTGGGGTGCGGCGGCCCTGGGGCTGTTTATCCTGGCGGCTGTCGTGCTGGGCCTTGTCTTTTTCCTGGTTCTGCGCCGGCGGATCTGGTGGCGGATGGGTGGAACGGACTTATCTGAGGGACGCATATGGGCCCTGTTCTTCCACAATCCCGGGGTGATTTTCTTCTGCCTTCTGGCAGCGGCGCTGGCGGCCACCTATCTGGCGGCGTGAGCTTGGGACGGAAAATCTGAATCAAAAAGAGGTGCCGCACAGAAGGCGGCACCCCTTTTTTATGGGTAGGCATTCCAGTAGACGCTCCCGTCCTCCAGAGAGATACCCCGGGCGGCGAAGAGCTCCTCCACCGTGCAGAACAGATAACCCTGCTGGTGGAGAGTGTCCACGACCTGAAGGGCAGCGTCCACCGAGGCGGGAAAGATATCATGCATGAGGATGATGGAGCCGTCCCGGGCCTGAGAGACAATCTGCTCCACCTCCCGGGCGGTATTCTGATCCTTCCAGTCCTCCGGGTCGATGGACCAGAGAATAATGGGGCACTGGGCCCACTGTTTCACACTCTCGTCCAGCATGCCGTAGGGGGGGCGCAGAAGAAAGTGGTTGTGGCCCAGCACCTCCTCCAGCAGGGTGCGGGTGCGGGCAACCTGGGCATCAAAGTCCGTTTGGTTAAGGTCGGTGAGCTTTACGTGGTCATAGGTGTGGATGCCGATCTGGTGCCCCTCCTGGTCCATGCGCTGCACCACGTCCCGATTATTTTCCACCTGGGCGCCGATAAGGAAGAAGGTGGCGTGTACCCCCCGCTGGGCCAGGCCGTCCAGCAGGGCAGTGGTGGTGGAGCGGCGGGGACCGTCATCAAAGGTAAGGGCAACCAGTTTGGTCTGCTCCCCGCCGGCAGAGGGAGAAGAAGATGTCTCCGGGAACCCGTCCAGTCCGGAGTCGGCCTGGACAGCGGGGGAGCGGTCGGCAGATATGCCCGCCAGCTCTATGCAGGCTGCCACAGCCAGAAAGAGCAGCAGCGCGGCCAGACAGACTGCCTGTCCGGCCCGCCGCAGGTGAGGTGTTTTCATTGCTGTCCGCCGCCTTTCCCGGTATTTCATCGCTAGTATGTGCCGGGAGCGGCAGGGATTGCACTGTAAATTTTGTTATTGAGGCCCTCTTCCCAGCGCCTATCCCCGGGGATCGGGGTCGGCCTGTACCTCCAGCAGGTAGCGGTAGATAGGCAGAAGCTGCTCAAAGCCCTGATACAAAACATCAGCCAGCTGAGGAGACCAGAGCAGAGCTTCGTGGGGGGCAGCGTGAGTGAGGGCAAAGGTTTTTTTCTGATACCAGGGAGCCAGCAGCTTGGAGGGAGCGGCCAGAGGGCGCTTGTAGTCCTCCCCCTCCAGCACAAAGGTGTCCTGCCGGACGAAGGCACGGGCCAGCTTTTCAAAGGGCTTGGGCTGGCGATCCAGCCGGGCGCGGAACTTGGCCATGGTGACGGGGGGCGCCATCCAGAAGCCCAGCCCGTAGGAGTAGCCCTCCGGCTCCAGCTCAAACCAGAACACGCTCTCCCCGGCCTGGTTTTCCGCAGGGCGGCCGATGCTCCACCACAGGTGGTCCTTGTAGGGCCCCCGGCCGTGGAGCCGCCGGGCGTCCCGGTAGATGCGGGAGACCCGGCAGACCAGATCCAGATCTCCGTGGTTATCCAGCAAGCGCCTGTATATCTCCCCCGAGAGGTCCTTCATAGGCTGCTGCAGCAAGGTCAGGTAGTCCTGCTTGTGGGCCTCGAACCAGGCCTTTTCGTTGTTGAAGCGGATACCCCACAAAAAGTCGATGACCGAGGGGGAAAAGCCGTTGAACATGGAGCTCACTCCTTGTGTTTTCTGTGCCGCGCCAAGCGCCCCCCGCCGTGAGGCAGGGGGCGTTGTGTGCGGTGGTAAAACCCTATGCCGCAGGGGGCTGGGAGGCGCTGCTTCCGCCGGTCTCTGACGGAGCGGGGGATTGGCTCTGGGGCGGCTGGGAGGCCGCCGCCTCATTGCTCTCCACCGGTGCAGGGGACTGGCTGGAGCTGGCCGACGGGGCGGGGGTGGGAGAGGACTCCACAGGCTCCATCCCCGGGCCGTTTTCCGGCGTGGTGCTGGGGGAGGGGGCGGCGCTCTCCGACGGGGAGGGGCTGGCCGACTCCGAAGGCGAAGGACTGGCCGAGGGGGAAGGGCTGGCCGACGGAGAGTGAGAGGGACTGGCCGAGGGATCGGTACTGGGCGAAGGCGAGGGAGAGGGGGTGACCACCGGGGTCTCGGTACGCAGGCCGGTGGAGGTGTTGATGCCCAGGCGGGCCGCGTCGGCAGGATTGTAGTAATACACTGGGTTGGAGGGGGAGTAGGTGTCCTTGTGGAGGAAGATGGTGTCTACCGTGTTGCCGTCGGCGTCAACCAGCTTCTGGTAGACCTCCACGGTGATGCCGTTGTAGCGGGCGTACTCCGGATCGCGCACCGGGTCGCCCCCTACCGGCACCTTGTTGGCGTCCGGCTTGTAGATGTTCTGATAGGCCACGGTGCTCAGGGTCACGCTGTAGGGCTCCCCGTGGATGCCGGTGGTATCCGTGCCGTAGATGGTGACATGCAGTCGGTGGCTGCTGTCCTGATAGCATTCAATCTTAATGGGATATTCCGTGTTGTTCTTGAAGCGGTAGTCCAGCGAGTCGCTGTACACTGTGGCGTCGGTGCCCACCACGGGCATGTAGCCGCTGTTGTACTTATGCTTGTTGCGCTCCACAATCTCCAGATTGGCCTTCAGGGTGGTCCAGTACAGGGTGGAGGAGAGCTGGCAGATGCCGCCGGCGGTGGTGTCGATATTCTTGCCGCCGATGTAGGCTCCCGCCTTCTTGTAGCCGCCCGCCACGGTGTAGGGGCCGGCCAGGGCGTTGTAGGAGAACTCCTCGCCGGGCAGCAAAATGGTGCCGTTGACCCGGCTGGCCGCCAGATCAATGTTGTACCAGCGGGTGGAGGGCCCGGCGCAGGTGGTGGTGGAGGTGCCCAGCACGTCGGCAAAGAGCTTTTCGCTCAGCTGCTCGGTGGTGAGATCGGGCTGGGTAAAGGTCAGGGGGACAGTGCACTGCTCCCCCTCGGCGGTCTGCTCCAGAGCGGTGCGGGCGGCGTCTATGTCGAAGCTGACGCCGGTGACCGAGGGGACAATCTCCTTGGTTTCCGCGTCCAGGTAAGCGTCTGCCGGCTCCACATAGAGCTGGTCATAGATGGCCTGGAGGTCGGGCTCGGCGGGAGGGGCGTTGGTGATCTGGGCCTCCACCGGGGCGGCGGGTGTCTCGCCGGCGAGCAGCTGGGCGGCCTGCTCCTCCAGTGCGGTCTGGAGGGCGGCGGTATCCAGGCTGCGGCCGGTACGGCCCTTGTGGAAGATGAGAGCGTCCTCAGTCTGCTCCCAGGTGGTCTGAGCCTCCGGGTCTCCGCAGTCTGCCGCCGCCTGATTTACCGCGTCGGGAGTCTGGGAAAGTACCACCGGGGCGTCGGTGTTCGCGCCCCCTAGAAGGGCGGAGAGGTACTGGCCGCCCCGGACCAGGAAGGAGCCGCTCTGGGCGTCGGCCGCCGCCTGGACGGCGGAGGCGGCGTCCACCGTAAAGCTGCTGCCCGGCACGGTATAGCTCTTCCCGCCGCTGGTAAACTCAACGCTCAGCTCGGCCAGACGGGTGTCCAGCTCCTGGGTGACGGTTTGGACAGCTTGCTCCTGGGACATGCTGCCCACGCTGACGCCCAGCACCCTGGTGTTGGGCAGCAGCTTTCCGCTGCCGGCCATGGCGCACAGGGACAGGTAGCCCGCTGCCAGGGCGGCAATAATTACAATAATGACGATCAGGGCAATTCGCGGCCCCCGGCGCTTTGCATCGGGCAGGACCCGCTTTCCCTCTTGATTTTCCATATCTTCAACACTCCCATGAGGTGAAATCCCAAATATAGTAACATTATAGTTTCTCCGGGCCAGAAAAGCAATTACAGAACGGTTACACACCGGGTGCTTTACACGCCGGACATTTCGCGGTATGATAAAGCATACCCTTTTTGACGGGCGAAAAAAGCGATTCCGGCGGGGAAATTCCTCCCGGATACGCGAAGAAAGAGGCAGGCTTAGAGAGGAAGGTGGGCGCATGCAGCCGCCGTACAGCGGTCAAAATAAGAATACCGGCGGAATGGGCGTCTGGGTTGTCTCTGTTGTCCTGCTGCTCACGCCCCTGTGGCCTGTGGGACTTGTGATGTTTTTGTGGAAACTGCTGGGAGGAAGCCGCCGGGCCGCCGGGACGGAGACGTCCGCCCGGGAGGGCGGGAAGGCTAAAAGCGTCGGAACAGACGCTTACACTGAGCCTGTGGGTTGGGAGACCTCTCGTCAGGGGAAGCCGGTCAATCTGAACTGGGGCAGGGGGCTGACGGTGGGCGGCGGCGTGCTGGCTGTTCTGGGGGCCCTCATCCTGGCATGGGCGCTGCCCGCTCTGCTGGGGGAAGCGCCGGAGATCATTCCCCTGCTGTGCCGCCTCTCCCCGGGAATTGGTCTGCTGGCGGCGGGATGCGCCATGGCCCTGGCTGGCATCGGCCGTACCAGGCGGGCCAGACGGTGGTGCCGGTACCTGGCCCTGGTGGGGCATAAGGAGCGGGTCTCTCTGGCCGCCCTGGCCCAGGCCATGGGAGTGTCGGCGGGCAGGGCACGCCGGGATTTGCAGGAGATGCTGGAGCGGGGTATTTTTGCCGCCGGCTATCTGGATATGGCACGGGGACAGCTGGTGCTGGGCGGCGAGTGGACGGAGGAGCCCGCCCAACCGGAGGAGGCAGACCGGCCCGATGACGGCGGGGAGAGTGTGGATGTGACCGACCCCCAGGCCGTGCTGGCGGAAATCGCGCGGATCAACCGCGCTGTTACCAATCCCCAGGTCTCCCGGAAGATTGACCGGATTGGGGAGATCACCGGAAGGATATTTGCCTATCAACGGCAAAACCCGGAGGAGAAGGGCCGCCTGCGCAGCTTTTTGGGCTACTACCTGCCCACCACCCTGAAAATTCTGGATGTATACGCGCAGATGGAGAGCCAGGGGGCGGACGGGGAGAACATCCGGGCTGCCAAGGCCCGGGTGGAGGGGATGCTGGACAAGGTGGCCCAGGGCTTTGAGATGCAACTGGAACTGCTCTACCAGAGCGACGCCATGGATGTGGCCGCCGATGTGGAGGTGCTGGAGCAGATGCTGGAGAAGGACGGCCTCTCCGGTGGCCGCCAGAGCGGCGCTCCGGGCCATTGACCGCCGATGAAAAAATCCGGGCACGGGAATTTCCCCGTGCCCGGATTTTTTGCCGTGCGAAAGCGCTCCGAAAGGCGGCGCGCCCCGTGTGCATGGAGCGTTACGCCTCGATGGCGGAGATCTTGTCCACACGGCGCTGGTGCCGCCCGCCCTCAAAATCCGTGTCCAGGAAGGCGTCTACACTGCGCGTGGCCATGTTGGGGCCGATCATCCCCCCGCCCATGGCCAGCATATTGGCGTCGTTGTGCCGGCGGGTCATCTCGGCGGACAGAGGCTCGCTGCACAGCGCGCAGCGGATCCCCTTTACCTTGTTGGCCGCCATGGAGATGCCGATGCCCGTGGTGCATATCACGATGCCCAGCTGGCAGCTTCCGTCGGCCACCGCCTGGGCGGCTGCCCGGCCGAAGTCGGGGTAGTCGCAGCTCTCGGTGGAGTAGCAGCCGAAGTCCTGGTAGGAGATGCCCCGCTTCTCTAGGTGGGCGATGACGTGCTGCTTGAGGGAATAGCCCCCGTGGTCGGAACCCAGTGCGATTTTCATGGTAAACCCTCCTGTTAAATCTTATGAAAAACCGGCTTGCGCCTGTGGTAGCCGGCCACATAGGAGAAGCCGGCCTCCCGTATCAGCTCATAGGCCTCTGGAATGCCCTTCCCCACCCCGGTGGGGACGTGGGCGTCGGAACCCACGGTGACAATCTCGCCGCCGCAGGCGCGGAACATGGCCAGAATGGGCCGCCAGTCCTCCAGGGTGCGGCCCCGGTAGGTGTTAACCTCCATACCCCGCCCCTTCTCCGCCGCGGTGCGCAGGATGGCCCGCATGGCGTCCTGGTACCGGTCCAGCAGGGAGAGGGGGCGCTTCATGTAGCGCAGAGGGTAGATAATGTGGGCCAGCACGTCGTACAGGTCCGTGGCGGCCAGCACCGCCAGGGAGGAAAAGTAGTCCTCCAGGGCGGCCAGGCAGGCGGCCTCGTCGGGGTACTCCACAAAGTAGAAGTCAATACCGCCCTTGGCCGGGGTCAGGTTGTGCACCGAGCCCAGGACGAAGTCCAGCTCCGGCAGCTCCAGCAGCCTGGCGGCAGCGGCGGGGTCAATGTGGGGTACTCCCAGTTCCAGCCCCAGCTTCAGCTCCAGCCCCCGAGAGAGAAAGCGGGGGGCGGCGTGGGCAAACTGGGCCAGGGCGGGGGCCCAGCGAAAGCTGTCGTTGGGTTTTCCATCCACGTCCAGCAGGTCGCAGTGGTCGGTGACGCACAGCTGGGACAGCCCGGCGTCCGCCGCCGCCCGGGCCATGTCCTCCAGAGCAGCGGTACTGTCCGAGGAGATTTTGGTGTGGGTGTGATAGTCCATCAGATACACGGTAAAAACCTCGCTTTCCAGGGGCTCAGAAGGGCCAGGAGGGGAACCAGCGCAGCAGGTGGGAGGAGTACCACAGAGGGATGGAGATCCCCACCAGCACGGGGTAGAACAGGGCGTAGAGAGCCACGGCCCCGCCGGTGACGCCGTATACTGCCGGCCGCCAGTTGGTCTGCACCTCCCGCCGGGCCAGGTCATTGAACACCCAGGCCAGGGCCATCACCAGGAAGAGGATGGAGGGGAAGTAGTGGTAGGCGAAGGTGATCCGGCCGATGAGCAGCCAGGGGAGCAGCTGGGAGAGATAGCCGATAAAGATAAACAGGGCCCGGGCACTGTGGCGGCGTACCGCCTGGATCCCCACGGCGATGACGGCCAGCAGTCCGCCCCAGCACACCACCGGGTTGGAGAAAGCGCCGAAGGCGGTCTTGTACCCCGGCACCGAGGTGTTGTCCAGATAGTAGAGGATGGGCCGGATGTCGAAGATCCACTGGTACCAACGGGAGGAGTAGGGGTGGGAATCGGTGACCCCCTTGTGGTAGGTGAACATATACACCTGGTTGTCCCACATGATCTTCAGCAGCCCGCCCACGCTGGTGTCCCCCTTGGCCTGGGCATAGGGGATGTAGGAGAGCACATAGATCACCGCCGGGATAAGCACGAAGCACAGCACGGAGAAGGCCAGGATTTTCAGGCACCAGCCCCCCCGCTCCTGCCGCCGCTCCGCCGGGTAGTCCCGCAGCTTCTGGTAGAGCCCGATGAAGTAGAGCACCACCAGTCCCGCGCAGCCGTAGATCACGGTCCACTTGCTGGCCGCGCCGATGCCCCAGAACAGGCCGGAGAGAAAGAGTGGCAGGGCGCACCGGCGGAAGGAGGCCCCGGCGGGCAGGGCCAGATAGCGGTACATGAAGTAGTACATGAGCAGGATGAAGAACACCCCGTAGGTGTCGATAGTGCCGATGCGGGTTTGGGTCAGGTGCATAAAGTCGGCGGCAAAGAGAATGGTGCCGCAGGCGGCCACCACAGTGCGGCCGAAGAGATTTTTCAGGAAGAGGTAGAGCAGGGGCAGCATGGCCACCCCGAAGGCGGTGCCCATAAAGCGCCAGCCGAAGGGGCACATGCCAAACATACGGATGCCCAGACTGATGATCAGCTTGCCCAGAGGGGGATGGGAGATCTCGTAGGGATAGACGTTCTGGATGTGCTCCTGGGCGGTGCGGGGGTGGTAGATCTCGTCGAAATAGGTGGAGTTGTACCAGGAGATGGCCTCGGGGATGGTGTCCTGCTCGTCAAACAGGGGGTCGTCCACCCCGGACAGGTCCACCAGCGATCCTGTCTCGTCAAACAGGGCCAGCTCTCCCAGCTCCAGAAGGCCCTTGTCCGCGTCGCCGGTAATGCGCAGGAAGCTCACATACTGGGGGTTATCCAGTTCAATCTCCAGCCATTTGTAGAGCTGGTTGTACTTCTGGGTCATGGCGTAGCTGGGGCTGTATCCCGTGCCGTCCGCCCAGTAGTAGCCTGTCACCGCATCGGCGTCCGAAGGGTCGTCCTTGCGCTGCCACAGGGAGAGCCAGTTCTCGCCGTCGGAAGAAATCTCCACCTGGCAGCTGCCCGTGCCCAGATTGGTGTGGTACCACAGCTTGGACACCAGCACCGGCTGGGGCAGGGCCACGGTGTGGGTCTCATTTCCACCCAGATCCAGCACCGACTGGGGAGAGGACAGGCTGCCCAGGTTGGCAAAGGCGGTGAAGGCGTAGATGGCGGTGATCAGAACCAGGGGCAGCACGTCCCGCCGTGTCATGGGGTGGAGCTTTCCGGCAAAGGAAAAGGGGGGACGGGGTGGGCGCTCCTCCGTCAGACACACGGCCAGGGGGGCGCGCTGCACCCGCCAATAGTAGGCAAAAAAGTAGAACAGCGCCGCCACGGTGACGGCGGGGAATAGATAGACCACAAAATCAATGGGCCGCACGGGAACAGCCTCCTCTGCTGAAATACGGTGTGGGGACAAGCGCTGCAATCTGCCCCCTATTGTATTTCTTTTTCCTGTGATTGTCAAAAAAATTCTGCGCACCCCGGAAAACCGGGATGCGCAGAAAACAGTTTGTATAGGGAAGAGAGAAAATAACACCACTGTATTACTTCTTCTTCTTTTTCTTGTCAAAAAAGCCCTTGATCCCCTCAGCCTCCGGCTCCACGCTTTCTCCCATGGATGCGCCAAAGGCCCGCAGGGCCTCCTTCTGCTCCCCGGTTAGACTGGTGGGCACGCGCACATTGACAGTGACGTACTGGTCGCCCCGGCCCCGGCCGTTGACGCTGGGAATGCCCTTGCCCCGCAGGCGGAAGGTAGTGCCCGGCTGGGTGCCGGCGGGGAGGGACCACTTCACCTTGCCGTCGATGGTGGGGATCTCCAGCTCCGCGCCCAGAGTGGCCTGAAGGAAAGAGACGGGCTGATCCAGGTAGACCGCCGTGCCCTCCCGCCGGAACAGGGGGTGGGGGCGCACGGTGACACTGATGAGCAGATCCCCTGCCGGACCGCCGTTTTTCCCCGCACCGCCCTGGCCACGGAGGGAGACGGCCTGGCCGTTGTCAATGCCGGCGGGGATGTTGACCGTGATCTTGCGCTGGCGGCGCACACTGCCCGTGCCGTTGCAGGCCTTGCAGGGCTGGTGGATGATCTTGCCCTTGCCGCCGCAGCGGGAGCAGGTGGCGGTGGTGGCAAAGGTAAAGGCCCCGCCGCCCCGCTGGATGCGCACCTGGCCGGTGCCCCGGCAATCGGGGCAGATCTCCGCTGTGGTGCCCGGCTCACAGCCCGAGCCCTTGCAGGTCTCGCACTGCTCACTGCGGTTGAGGACAATTTCCTTCTCGCAGCCGAAGGCGGCCTCCTCAAAAGTAATGGTGACCGAGGCGCGCAGGTTGTCCCCCTTCATGGGGCCGTTGCGCTGGGCCCGTCCGCCCCCGCCGAAGCCGCCGCCGAAGAAGGAGCCGAAGATATCCCCCAGGTCGATGTCCCCCATGTCGAAGCCGAAGCCGCCGCCGAAGGGGCCGCCGCCCGCGCCTGCGCCGAAGTTGGGGTCCACCCCCGCGTGGCCGAACTGGTCGTACTTGGCCCGCTTGTCCTTGTCGGAGAGCACCTCGTAGGCCTCGTTGACCTCCTTGAACTTGGCCTCGGCGGTCTTGTCCCCGGGGTTGAGGTCGGGGTGGTACTGCTTGGCCAGCTTGCGGTAGGCCTTTTTCAGCTCGTCGTCGCTGACCCCCTTGCTGACCCCCAGCACCTCGTAGTAATCTCGTTTTTGTTCAGGCATATGTTCTCACCTCACACCGCAAGGGGACAGGCGTGCCTGCCCCCTTGCCGTTGGAGTACGGATTTTATTTCTTGTCGTCGTCCACGACCTCGTAGTCGGCGTCCACCACGTTGGGGTCGGAGTTGGTGCCGCCGGCCTGGCCGCCGAAGTTGGCGCCGCCCATGTCGGGGCCGGGCTGGCCGCCCTGGGGATTTGCCTGCTGGTACATCTTCTCGGCGATGGGGTAGAAGGCCTTGGTGGCCTCCTCGGTGGCGGCCTTGATGGCCTCCACGTCGCTGCCCTTCATGGCGTCCTTCAGCTTGTTCAGAGCGGCCTCCACGCTGGCCTTGTCATTGGCGTCAATCTTGTCCTTGGCGTCCTCCAGGGTCTTCTCGGTCTGGTAGATCACCGGGTCGGCCTGGTTGCGCACGTCCACCTCTTCCTTGCGCTTGGCGTCCTCGGCGGCAAACTGCTCGGCCTCCTTGAC
>CALWWS010000173.1 GCA_944385305.1 uncultured Oscillospiraceae bacterium
ACCCGGCTCTGGGACAGCATGGGGGCGAGCAGCAGATGGAACAGGAGAATGATGAGCAGCGCGATGCTATAGTCGTAGAGCAGCGGGTTTCTGGGAGATTTGACTTCTTTCATGGTTGGCTCCTTTCCTCTGTCTCCTGCCGGAGCAATTGGGTGTCTATGGCATCCATGGCCAGCAGCACCGCCCGGTTTGCCACCTGATGGGCAAAATCCAGCGCATATTCGGCTGCCAAAAGCTTGGCCTCCCCCCAGGATTCCTCATCCAAATTGTTCCCGGCCATGGCCTGAAGCTGAAATTTTGTTCTCTGAACAGTCTGCTCAATCTCCCCATAGCCCCGGGCCAGGATGGAGACAACGGCGGATTTTGAGCACCGCAAGTTCTCCTCAAGGGCCGATTCCGCCTGAGCGCACTCCTGCTCCAGGGCGTCAATCTCCTGCCGGAGCTGGCTGTGTCCCGCCGTCTGGCCCATATAGATGCGTGTGTGCAGCCGTTTCAGCCGCTGCTCCAGCTGGTCCAGCTTGACGGAGAGCATGTCCCGTCCCATATTCTCGCCTCCTTTTCCCCATTGTAGGCCGCTCTTTCCAGGGGCTCAATGATCACAAACGGGGCACTGTATAGACAAAACGGCCGGAGTGTAAATTTTCTTTACACTCCGGCCCCGGTGACAATCTCAAAAAATTCAAGTCTACTTTAGGGGAGAGATCCCCTCCGTCATCAGGCGAAACACCGTGTGGACAATCTCGTCCAGATTCTTTGTGTCCGCCTGGGTCCAGCTGCGCAACAGCCCCATGACTGCCTGGCTGTGATAGCGCAGGATCAGCCCCACCTCAGAGCGGGTACAGCTGCGGTAGAGCCCCTCCTCATCGCACACCTGCTCAAACAGGTGCTGGACATGCTGGGTCAGCAGCTGTTCCAGCTCCTCCCGGTAATTGCTCTGCATCCCCTTTTTCATATAGGGCAGGGCGTTAATGGCCATAACAAACAGGTAGCGCAGCCTGGCCTCGCCGCTCCCCAGAGACCTGGCCTCCAGCATAGTCCGCCGGGTATCCTGCTCCAGTATCCAGCGGAACAGCGCAGGAATGTCCTCGAAGTGGTAGTAGAAGGCCTGCCGGGTAATCCGGCACTCCTCCACCAAATCCTTTACTGTCAGCTTTTTAACGCCCTTTTCCATCAAAAGGGTCTTTGCCGCCTGGGCGATGGTCTGCTTCATGTCCGCCGGCAACTCCGCTCCCCCCCTGCCAATACACTCTCGCTGCAGAACAATTTTATAGTATTATATCGTTATCCGGCCCTGTTTTCAAGAAAGGGGCCCTCCTCCGCAGCCGGTCCGCCCCGCAGCCCGCCCAGAAACCGAATCCGCCAAAAGAAAGGAGCTCCTCCCGTTTTTCCGGGAGGAGCTCCTGCTTTACTAACTGCTTTTTACTGCTTTCTCTCGTGGAACATGCGGAAGTCCACCTTTTTGGGCACATCCACCTCATCAGGCGCCAGCGTTTTGCCCTCCCGAGCCGCCAAAAGCTGTTTGATAAAGATGTACTCGTTGGGCACGGAGTTGTCGCCCTCCCGCAGATCCGGAATCTCCAGGCCGCCGTCCTGCTCCAGGATAGCCAGCGCCTCCTCCGGCTTGCCGGTGTGGGCCAGAGCAAAGGCGTGGTAGGCCTGCACCATGGGGGCGGACTGCTGCTGGGGGGTCAGCTCCTCGTAGACCGAGTTCATCAGGCCGTACTCTCCCGCCTCGTAGGCAAAGCGGAGCACCTCCTTGGCCAGAGACAAATCCCCGGGATTGAGTGCCCTGGCCTTGGCCATCAGGTAGGCGCTGCGGTGCTCGTCCCCCAGCACGCGCCACACATTGGCCAGGCCGTGGTAAGCCCAGGTGCTTTCCGCCAGGGACATGGAGCGCTGGAAGGCCTCCTTGGCCTGCTCGTAGAGGTCTCTGGCAAAATAGCAAAGCCCCAGGTTGTACCAGGCGTACCAGTTGTTTTCGTCGGCGCTCTGAACCGTCTTTTTCAGCAGCTCGTACCACTCGTCCTGCACCATGTAGGAGGTGGGGGCCTGCTTGGGGTCGGGGCAGTCCAGATATCCGTTTTTCAGGAAGCGGTACCACACCTGCTGGGCGGGCTCCAGCTCACCGAAATCCAGATACTCGGCCACCGGCTTGCGGCCCTGGGCCTGCTGCATCAGGTTATCCAGCGCGCCCCAGCCCTGGCCCTTCAAAACCGCCTTGGCCGGAGAGGTGGCGGCGGCACGGGTCTCGTCCAGCAGCTGGTCCATCCGCTGCTCAGGCAGCACCTGGTCCAGCCACTGCTGCACGGTCTGCTTGCTCTGCTGCCAGGGACCGTGGACGCTGGCGGGGTCGAAGTCCACGGCGCCGTAGGCCTCCAGCCACTCCCAGGCCGTCTGGGGCGGCATGGGCAGGGACTCGTTCTGGGTGGGGGCCAGGCCGGCCTGAATCTCCAGGTAAGGCTGGTCGTAGCCGGAGCCTCCGGTGAGGAATCTCTGCCAGTTGTCGCCCCCCACGGAGGTGCCCCACACAAACATCTTCCGGCCCCGCTGACGGCGGGTGGAGGCGTGGATAATGCCCTTTCCGTCGGAGCGGACATAGGCCTCGTACTTTCTCTGCCCCTCGGGGATCTTATAGAAGTGATCCACCACAATGGTGTGGTTGGTGGGATAGGAAAGATCCACCCCGTCCACCATGGGAATCGCCAGCTTGTAGACGGGATCCTCGTCCTGGTTGATATACGCCTCGTCGGCGGGCACGATGACCCGTGCGCCCTCCTCCTGCTTAACCGCGATGGTGCTCCACCAGTAGACCGGCTTGACCTGGGTGGAGCCGTTGACCATGCGCATGCGGGCAAAGAGGAAGGGCACATCGTCCCGGAGGAAGAAGTCCATCTGGAAGGTGTTGGCCCGGATGCGCTCAAAGGCGTAGAGCCGCAGCACAGGGGTTGCGTCATCCAGCTGATAGGAGGCGGCAAAGATGGGAGAGCAGGTGAGGGCGGAGTGACCGCGCACACCGCAGTTCCACTCCACGCCGCCGGAGAACCAGGCGTTGCGCACCGCAAAATTGCAGGGGCGGAAGACAGGGTTGTTGATGATGAGATCCCGCTTGTTCACCTTGTCGTACAGCGACCACATGCGCCCGCCCAGGCCCGGCACAAAGGTGGCCTTCAAATACTGGTTTTCCAGCACCGCCACGTCAAAGACCTGCTCGGTCTCCGAGCGGTCATAGTCGTCCTGGCTGGTGTAGGGCAGCATATGGAAGATGTTTCCGTAGTTGATGTACAGCCCCTCAGACTCGTCCAGGATGCTGGTCTTTTCAAACATCTTCTGTTTGTACAAAATGGGATAGTCGCCGTCCGGCCCCAGGTGTGAGCCGGGGATGTGCATCTTTTCAAACGTCAGGCTGCTCATATTGTTTATCGCTTTCCCTTCCCATCAATTAGTACACAACATCCACAGGAACGCCCTTCTCAGCCGACTCAATAATGGCCAGCAGGGCAATGCAGGTCTTGCGGGAGTCCTCCAGGGTAACCCGGAACTCCTGGCCGTCCACCAGGCGGTCGATAAAGTCCCGGATGCTCTCATAGGACAGGCCCTTGCACTTGCCGAACACAAAGTTGCTCACCAGGATATCGGGCACAATGATCTTCTCATTGTCGGCAAAGGTGATCAGATCGTGGTTGGAGAGGTTCAGGTTCACCATGCCCTCGGTGCCCATAATGGAGAAGCGGAAATCGTTGACGTTGCCGTTGCCGTTGGGGGTAACCCAGCCGTTTTCCATGTGGGCAATGCCGCCGTTGGCAAACTCGATGATGCTCAGGTAGATATCGGGGGTGTCCACCCCCACAGACTTCAAAATCCCCTCCCGCTTGACAGCGTAAACCCGCTTGACCTCGTCGTTGAACATCCAGCGCAGGGTGTCCAGGCTGTGGCTGCCCAGGAACCAGAGGATGGAGGACTTGGACGCCCAGGAGAGCATTTCGGCCGGGAACTGCTTGATGTCGTTGTGGCGGATGTAGGCGGTGTAGGGCTCTCCCAGCTTGCCCGCCTCAATCAGCTGCTTACAGGTGTTGAAGGGGGCGTTCCAGCGGTTGTGCAGGTCCACCATGCACCGCACCCCGTTGCGCTTGACCGCCTCCACAATGCGCTCGGCGTCCTCCCGGGTGGTGGCCAGGGGCTTTTCAATGAGCATATCCTTCTTGTGGTCGGCAAAGCAGCAGGCAATGTCCGCGTGGGCAAAGTCGGGGGTCACAATGGCCACCGCGTCGATATCCGCCTTTTCCGCCATCTCATGGTAGTCGGTGTAGACCTCCCGGATGCCGAATTTATCGGCAATGGCCTGGGCCCGCTCCCGGTTCATGTCGCAGATGGCCACAGGATCGGCGTTGTGGTGCTCCCTGTAGATATACGCGTGTGTCTCTCCCCAGGTGCCGGCGCCTACAATACCCATTTTAATTTTCTTTTCCATTTTGAGTCACCCTCTTCATAAATAATTATGAAAAAGCCCTAGCCCTTGACGGCGCCCGCCGTCATTCCGGCCACCAGGTGCTTTTGCAGCAGCCAGAAGATAATCACAACCGGCACGGTAATCATCACCGCGCCCGCCATCAGCGTGCCCCAGTTGGTGTCATACTGCCCCTGGAAGCTGGCAATGCCGATAGGCAGCGTCCAGTTGCTGTAGCTGCGCAGCAGGACGCTGGCAAACACATACTCATTCCAGCCGGAGATAAAGGCAAAAATGGTGGTAGCCGCCAGGCCGGGCAGAGACAGGGGAAGCACGACCTTGGAAAACACCTTAAAGCGGTTTGCACCGTCCACCATGGCAGCCTCGTCAATGGTGGGAGAAATGGAGTCGAAGTATCCCTTCATCATCCAGGTACAGAAGGGGACGGTAAAGGTGGTGTACGCCAGGATGAGTCCGAACAGATTATCCACCAGGTTCAGATTGCCCATAATGATGTAAAGGGGCACAATGATCAGCGCGCCGGGAATCACCTGGGTGGTGAGGATAATGTAGGACAGCGTCTTGCGCCCCTTGAAGCGGAAGCGGGAAATGCCATAGGCGCCCAGGGTGGCGATAATCAGAGAGAATACCGTTGTGCACAGGGACACAAGGATGCTGTTTTTCAGCCACGTGGTAAAACTGAACGCACCGGTGGTGGCCAGCATGTCCCGGTATCCGGCCAGGGTGGGCTCCTTGGGGAACAGGGTGGGCGCCGCATACACCTCGTTAGGCGGCTTAAAGGAGACCGAGATCATCCACACAAAGGGAAACACAGCAAACAGGCAGACAATCACCGCCACAATAATAATTCCGATTTTTAATCCCCGCGATGTCTTCATCCCTTCTCCCCCCTGTTCAAAGCCCGGAAGTAGAAGCCGGTAAAGATACAGCTTGCCACCAGCATAATCATGCCCACGGCAGAGGCCTTGCCGAAGTCGAAGTACTTAAAGGCTGTCTGCTGCACAAAGATAGTCAGTATCTCCGTTGCCCGGGCAGGACCACCCTTGGCCAGCAGGTAGGCAATGGCATAGTCCTTGAGCGTCCAGATAATGAGCAGCAGGAATACCACCATGGACACCGGCTTGAGGGAGGGCCAGGTAATAAAACGCAGCTTCTGCAGCTTGCTGGCGCCGTCCACCGTAGCCGCCTCATACATCTCCTGATCAATGCTCTGCATTCCCGCCAGGAGCATAATGGCCACGAAGGGGAAGCCCTTCCAGATATTCACCGCCATGGCGGCAGGCAGCGCCACATTCTTGTCCAGCAGCCAGCCCACATTTTCTGTAATCAGCCCCATGCCGCTGAGCATGGAATTGATCACGCCGTAATCCTTGTCAAACATCAGAATCCACACCAGGCAGGCCACCACTTCAGGCACCGCCCAGGGGATGATGACCAGGGCGCGGGCAAGTCCGCAGCCCCGGAACTTGGTGTTGAGCGCCAGCGCGGTGACAAAGCCCAGGAAAAAGCGGGCCACCACAGTGACAATCATGTACAGGACGGTTACTTTTACCGAGTTCCAAAAATACTTATCCTGCAGTACATTGATATAGTTCTCCGCTCCTACGAAGTAATTGCCCTGGTCGGACGGCTTCATCATATCCCAGTACTGCACGCTCATTACTGCCGCCTTGATGATCGGGTAGGCCAGAAAAATGGCCAGGATAATGACCAGCGGCAAAACAAAGA
>CALWWS010000174.1 GCA_944385305.1 uncultured Oscillospiraceae bacterium
CGCCCACGGTGAGAATGCCCATCTCCTTGGCGATGTCGGCCACGATGGGGGCCGCGCCGGTGCCGGTGCCGCCGCCCATGCCGGCGGTGATGAACACCATGTCCGCGTCCTCCAGGGCCTTGGACACCGCGCTGCGGCTCTCCTCGGCGGACTTGCGGCCCACCTCGGGGTCGCTGCCCGCGCCCTGGCCGCCGGTAAGCTTTTCACCGATCTGAATCTTAAAGGTCGCGCTGGAGACGGACAGCGCCTGCTTGTCCGTATTCACAGCGATAAAATCCACACCCTTGGTGCCGGACTTCACCATCCGGTTGACCACATTGTTTCCGCCGCCGCCGACGCCGATCACCTTGATGGTAACAACGGTATCCGGCCCGGTGTCCAGTCCAAACGCCATAACTGCTCCTCCTATGTAAACGAATTCGCTTCTCTATATCTTCAACCAGCTCATTTTGCCGAAAAACATCTCATTTTGTGTCCTCCGGCTGTGGGGAAACTACATCTTGTTTTATTTTATCGCTCTTTTGCCTGGAGGTCAAGAGCTGCCTGCGGATTTCCGCAAAGTTTTGGAACATTCTTGTTCCGAACACCACCACCGCTGCCAGGTAGAGGGGAATGCCCAGCTTCTGCCCCAGCCAGGTGAGAAAAGCGGCGATGGCCGCATTGCCTACCGTACCCGAAAGGAATACATGCAGGTTGAACTCCCCCTTGATCCGTGCCCGGAAGCCGCCTAGAGCGGAGTCCAGGGCGGCCAGCAGGCCGGCCGCCACATAGAGGGACCACTGGCTGGGGATGGTCCAGGGGGCGAACAGGCCAACCAGAAGGCCTGCCACCAGTCCGATTATCTCCAGCATCAGCCCATCACCTCCTCTTGGCTCTCCGGGGGAAGGATCTGGGCATATTGGTAATCAATCGTTCCGTTGTACTTGGTAATCAGCAGCTGGTCGCTGGTGGTGACCTTTACGCTGATGCCCCACTGGCCCAGCACGTCCACCACTCCGTTGCGCATGGTCAGGGCATTGTAGAGGGTGGTGGGATCGCCGATGGCAAAGATCACATAGGGGGCGGCATAGCGCCGGCCGTTCACCGTCACTACCGCGCCGGTACACCGGATTTCGCTGGTGGCCATAATCCGCTCCCCGTTGAGGGAGACGGCCTCCGCCCCCGCCGAGCGCAGCTCGTTGATCACCGACATAATGTCGCTGTCGTGAATGAGATAGTCGGCCTCGTCCCCGGTGACGTTGGTCTGGCTGGAGTCCTCCATCACCACCGTCACTCCCGGGCCGGTGACGTCGGTCATTCCCGCCGCCACCTGAAGGTGCTCAATCTCCGTCTTCAGGGCCTCCCCCGTCTCATCCCCAGCGGCAGCCTGCTCCCGGTAGGCGGCCAGCTCCTGCTGGGCCTGGGCAAGCTGCTGCTCCAGCCCCTCGTTTTTATCCAGCGCCTCGTTGTAGAGGCTCTGCAGGGTCTCCAGCCGGCTGGCGCTGGTGTCGTCCACGGCGGTGTTGAGCTTGACGCTCTTGAGCTGGATGGCCACCAGAAAACCCACCACGGCGCACACCACCACCACGGCGACCTCGCCCTTACTCTTCCTGCGCTTGTTCATCCGTTTCTCCTTGTGTATCAGTCTGGGACTGGGCGGCGCTCTCAGCCGGCGCTGCGCTCTCATCGGTCTGGGAGCTCTCGGCCTGGGACTGCTCCTCCTCCGCCGTTCCCTCCGGCAGCCACCGCTGGGGCAGCAGATGGGCCTCCCCGTCCCCGTAGGTGAGATCCAAAGTGCCCTGGCGCCCCACCCCCCGCTGATCCATGGGCTCCAGTACCCGCTTAAGCTGGAAGGTCTTTTCCTGGAAGTCGGCGTTCATGGGCACAATGATGGTCAAATCCTGGCCGTAGCCGAAGCGGATCTCATTGGCGGCGGTCAGGTCGATAAAACCGGTCAGGCTGCCCGTCATCTGCCGGGCCCGGATGGCGTCCAGCAGGCTCTTCAGGCTGTCCAGCTTGGCCTGCTGCTCCTGGTCCACCGCCAGCCGGGTGCCTACCGCCGGAGCCAGGGGCTCCAGCCCCAGCACCTCTGCCCTGTCCTGGGCCAGGGAGGCGTCCCCCCGCTCCAGCAACTTGCACCGGGTGTCCATGAGGAAGTACTCTGTCCCAGATCGGATCACCGCGGCGGGAGAGCTCTCGGTAACCTGGATAATCAGGGTATCCGGCGGGCTGCGCTGGATGATCACATCGTCCACATAGGGAAGCTGGGTAATAATCTGCTGGGCAATGCGGTTTTTGTCCAGGCCGTAGAGGTTATCCCCCTGCTCCACCCCGGCGGCCTCTATGATCTCCGCCTCGGTATAGCGGGACTGACCGGACACTACCACGGTGTTCACCCGGAAAAAGACCACACAGCCCAGCAAAATGGCGGCGCAGATCACCAGGGTGGACAGCAGCTTATAGAGGAAGCCAAAGCGTCCCCTGTTTCGCCGCCTGCTCCGCCTGTTCCGTCTCACCGCCATATCCGCTGGTCTCCTGTCTGTTTCTTTATCGTGTCAGTATACCACGCAAAGGATAAGAAATCGTTAAGTAATCTTTACAAATTCTCCGCTGCGCTTTACCTGCGCGCCCAGAAGGTCCAGATCCCCCGCCAGATCCTGGTAGCCCCGGTCGATGTGCTGCACCCCGGTGACCACACTCTCCCCCCGGGCGGCCAGGGCAGCCACCACCAGGGCGGCCCCGCCCCGGAGATCAGCCGCCTGTACCGGCGCGCCGTGGAGGGCGGGCACACCGTACACCACCGCCACCCGGCCCTCCACCCGGATGTCCGCCCCCATGCGGGCAAGCTCATCCACGTGGCGGTAGCGGCTTTCAAAAATGTTCTCCACAAATACGGTGGCGCCCGTACTCACCGTCATAGCGGCCATCAGAGGGGCCTGGGCGTCGGTGGGGAAGCCGGGGTAGGGGGCGGTACGCACCGGCCGCACCCCCCGCAGGGGGCCGGTCCGGCGCAGGCGGATGGCCCGCAGGCCGCTCTCCACCGTGCAGCCCGCCTCGGCCAGCACCGCCGTCACCGTGGACAGATGCCGCCAGTCCGCGCCGGTCACCTGGACGTCTCCACCGGCGGCGGCCGCCGCCGCCAGATATGTAGCCGCCACAATCCGGTCGCCCATCACGGTGAACTCCCCGCCGTGGAGGGGCCTTCCTCCCCGGATGGTGATCACCGAGCTGCCCGCCCCCTGTACATCTGCCCCCAGGCAGCGCAGAAAGTTCTGCAAATCCACAATCTCCGGCTCCCGGGCGGCGTTGGTGATGGTGGTCTGGCCCTGGGCACACACCGCCGAGAGCATGGCGTTCTCCGTGGCCCCTACGCTGCGCAGGGAAAACACGATTTCCCCACCCCGAAGCGCCCCGGAGCACAGCAGGCTGCCCCCCTCCTCCTCCACCGTGCCCCCCAGGGCACGGATGGCCGCCAGGTGCAGGTCAATGGGGCGGGGGCCCAGCTCACACCCTCCGGGGGCGCACAGCTTGGCCCGGCCCATCCGGCCCAGGATGGCGCCCAGGAAGATGACAGAGGAGCGCATCTCCCGCATCAGCTCGTCAGGCACCTCCCAGCCGGTGGGCTGGGAGGCGTCCACAATTACCGCGTCTTCCTCCCGCCGCACCCGGCATCCCAGGTGGCGCAAAATCTCCACAGAAGCGGCCACATCGGACAGGCGGGGGCAGTTTTTGATCACGCACTCCCCGCCTGAGAGCAGGCTGGCCGCCAGAATAGGCAGGACGCTGTTCTTGGCCCCGTGCACCTGCACGCTGCCCTCCAGCCTGCGTCCGCCCTGTACAACAAAAGCACTCATATCTGTCCGCCCTCCGCAAAGTATGGATGATACCATCACGCCATACTATGCCGGCGGGAGACAGCGGGTTCAATTTCCCCTATTTCTTCAGCAATCCGGTCAATACACCGTATATTTTCTCCGCCGCGTCGGCAACCGCCATCTCCCGCAGGGCGCGGCTCATCTCCTGCCGCCGGGGCTCATCCTTCAGCAGGCCGCTGGCCAGCTCCCACAGCTTCTCCCCGCTGGACTGCTCCTCACTGAGCAGTACCGCGCCCCCCGCCTGCTCCAGCACCCGGGCGTTCTTGGTCTGGTGGTCGGCGGTGACGTTGGGGGAGGGCACCAGCACGCAGGGCTTGGCAATAGCGGTGAGCTCCGAGATGGTGGAGGCCCCCGCCCGGCAGAACACCAGGTCGGCCGCCGCCATCACCAGGGGCATGTCGTAGATGTACTCCCGCACATCCACGTCCCCCAGCCTCTCCTTGGGGATGCCCGCCGCCGCCAGCTGCTCCAGCACGGCGGCATAGTCCCGCCCGGCACTGTGGATGTGGTGGAAGGGCGCGCCGTTTTCGTGCTCCAGCTGGATGAGCCGGGCAGTCTGTCCGTTCATCACCCGGGCGCCCAGGCTGCCCCACACGGTGAGCAGCAGGGGCCGCTCATCGGTGAGGCCCAGCTGCTCCCTGGCCTGCCTGCGGGTAAAGCGGAAGAAGTCGCCCCGCACCGGCGTGCCGGTGACCACCACCTTCTCCGGGTTTTCGTAATGGC
>CALWWS010000175.1 GCA_944385305.1 uncultured Oscillospiraceae bacterium
TGGACCCCGCCGTGCTGGCGGGCAAGGTCATCGGGGTGCTCATTCCCGCCCTGTACACCTACGGGGCCTGGCTGAACAAGCGGGCCGCGGCATAAACAGACGTTTCCCCGGGTTGTACGGCAGAGAGGCAACGGACGGCAGCGGAGAGGAGGGGCGCAGATGGGGGCCAGGGTGGGCGGATATGTGACCCGGTTTTGGGGCCGCCTGTGGGACGCCCTGCCCACCATCGGGGTGTATGCGCTCCTCTTCCTCACCGTAGTGCTCCTCTTCGGCACCCGGTACGCCATTATTGTCACCTGCGCCACCACCCTGTTCAACCTGCGCCGCCGCAGGCGTCTGACCGCTGTGGATTACGGGAAGATGTTTGCGGTGACGGTGGTGCTGTGCCTGCTGGCCTACCTGGCCACCTGGGGAGCGGCGCTTTGCGTGCTGCTCAACTTTGCCGTGCCCTTTTTGCTGGTGATGCTTCAGAGCAGCCAGTTTGCCCCCAAGGGGCACTTTGTCTTTGCCATGACCTTTGTGTTTCTGGAGCTGCGGCCGGTGAGTCCCACGGACTTCCGGACGCAGCTTCTTGCCGTTATTTTGTGTACTCTCATCGCCCTGGCCGCCCTGGCCCTGTACGCCCGCCGCCACACCCCCGCCGACCCCCGGACCCAGGTGGACGAGAGCATGGAGAAGCTGGCCGGCATTCTGGAGCGGCTTGCGGAGGGGGAGACGGGGAAGGAGATCCGGGCCCAGCTCTACCAGATGACCCAGAGCTTCCAGAAGCTGGGGTACACCAGCGCCACCATCCTCCCCGACCGGGAGGGGCGGCAGCACTTCTACCACATGTTTGCCCTGCTGCTCCAGCGGGCGGAGTACCTGGTGGAGGACGCGAACTGGAACCGGGACTGGCTGCACCCCCAGGGCCGGCTGGCTCTGAACACCCTGGCGGGGCTGGTGCGCCAGATCCGCTCCTCCGCCGGCCCCGGTGACCGGGTCCGGCTGGCCGGGCAGGTGGAGGCCCTGCTGGCCCACACCGACCTGCCCCCTTTACGGAGAATCGAACATGTGTTAGAATGGAGGGGAGAAATCCCCTCCATTTTTTTGCAAGGGAGGCATTCCCATGTCATACCGTCCCCTGGCCGACCAGATCCGGCCGGAGAATCTGGACCAGGTGGTGGGCCAGCGCCACATCCTGGGGGAGAAGGGGCTGCTGCGGCGGATCATCGAGGGGGGCGACGTGCCCAACCTCATCTTCTACGGCCCCTCGGGCACCGGCAAGACCACGGTGGCCAACCTCATCGCCAAGCGCACCAACCGCCCTCTCCGCCGGCTCAACGCCACCACCGCCTCCATCGCCGATATCAAGGACATTGTGGGGGACATCGGCACCATGCTGGCCCCCCAGGGGGTGCTGCTCTACCTGGACGAGATCCAGTACTTCAACAAGAAGCAGCAGCAGTCCCTGCTGGAGTTTATGGAGAACGGGGGCATCACCCTCATCGCCTCCACCACGGAGAATCCCTACTTCTATGTGTACAACGCGGTGCTCAGCCGCTCCACCGTCTTTGAGTTCAAGCCGGTGGAGGCCGCCCAGGTGCTCCCCGCGGTGGAGCGGGCCTTTTCCCTCATGGCCCAGCGGCTGGGGGGGAGGGCGCAGTGGGAGCCGGGGGTGGCGGAGCACATCGCCGCCGCCTGCGGCGGGGACGTGCGCAAGGCGGTGAACGCGGTGGAGCTCCTCCTCCAGGCCGCCCCCCGGCAGGGGGACGTGCTCACCGTCACCCTGGAGGACGCCCGCATGGCCGCCCAGCGCTCCGCCATGCGCTACGACCGGGCGGGGGACGACCACTACGACATCCTCTCCGCCCTGCAGAAGTCCATCCGGGGCTCCGACCCGGACGCCGCCTGCCACTACCTGGCCCGGCTGCTGGAGGCGGGGGATCTCATCTCCGCCTGCCGCCGCCTTATGGTCATCGCCTGTGAGGATGTGGGGCTGGCCTACCCCCAGATCATCCCCATTGTAAAGGCCTGCGTGGACGCGGCCAACATGCTGGGCCTGCCCGAGGCCCGCATCCCCCTGGGGGACGCGGCGGTGCTCATGGCCACCGCACCCAAGTCCAACTCCGCCCACCTGGCCCTGGACGCCGCACTGGCGGACGTGCGCCGGGGGAGGACGGGGGACTACCCCCGCCACCTCCAGAACAGGCACGCCGACTCGGCGGGGCTGGAGCGGGAGCAGGGCTACCTCTACCCCCACGATTTCCCCAACCACTGGGTGGAGCAGCAGTACCTGCCCGACGCCCTGGCGGGCACCCGGTACTACACCTACGGCGAGAACAAGGCCGAGCAGGCCGCCCGGCGCTACTGGGAGGAGATCAAGGGGAGGTAGCTACCCGGCAAATACCGTCTGGGCCCCCACCTTCACGCAGCCGGGGGGCGCGTAGGCCCACTTGTCCAGCGTCCCGCCGGTAATGAAGTACTCCAGGGGAGCGGGCGGGGCGGGGGGCAGCTTTTCAATGAGCAGCAGCTTGATCTTCATCCGCTCCGGGGCGATGGCCTTGATGTACACCGACGCCCGGTCCCCCTCCCGGAAGCCCTCCCGCAGCTCCGCCAGGCCGGAGAGGTTGGGGGTGAGCTCCACAAAGGCGCCGTACCCCTTGATCCCCCGGAGGATCCCCGGCACGGTCATCCCCGTCTGAAAGCGGCGGGCGTTCTCCGCCCAGGTGCCCAGCAGCTCCTTGTGGGTGAGGTAGATCCGCCCCAGGGCGGGATCCACCTCCTGCACCACGGCCCGGATGTCCTGGCCCACGGCAAAGCGCTCCCGGGGGTGGGGGATACGGGAGACCGAGATGGTCTCAATCCCGATGAGGGAGGACACCCCGCAGCCCACGTCCACAAAGGCGCCGAAGGGCTCCAGGTGGGTGACCCGGGCCTCAATCACCCGGCCGGGCCGCCAGTGGGCCAGCATGGCCTCCAGGGCCCGCTGCTGGGCCGCCCGGCGGGACAGGCGGGGCAGGGGCGTGCCGTCCGGGGCGCGGTCCACCGCCTCCACCACAAAGCACACCGGCTTGCCCACCCGGGAGAGGATGGCGATCTCCCGGGTGCTCCCCTCGGCGATACCCAGGGCGGCCTCCTCCCGGGGGATCCTGCCGGTGAAGGGGCCCAGCTGCACCAGCAGGTCGTGGTCGGCGTCGCACAGCAGGGCGGTGCCCTCCAGAATCCGGCCCTCCTCCATGGCCCGGGCCAGGGCGGCGGGGGAGGCGCAGGCGGCCTGGTTTTCCGGGGTGTGCAGCAGATGCCCCTCGGGCAGAAAGCAGCTTGTCAATATGACCAAATCCTTTCCCTGTTCCAGTCATTTTTTTCTTGATAGACCACTATATGCACCCGCTTCCCCTGAATTGACAGGGGGGCGGGGGGAACTTATAATAATACCGGATACCAAAAACAGGCCCCGGCGCGGCGCGCGGGGCCTGCTGACGTGGAAAGGAGGCCTCTTTGTGGACGTGCGTGTGGGCGATACCCTGGAGCTGAAGAAGGAGCACCCCTGCGGCAGCCGCCGCTGGCAGGTGCTGCGGGTGGGGATGGACTTCCGCCTGCGGTGCGAGGGCTGCGGCCACGAGCTGATGATCCCCCGCAGCAAGGCGGAGAAGAGCATCAGAAAAATCCTGCGTCCCGGGGAGGATGGGCAGAGATGAGAGAGTTTTGGAGCAGCCGCGTCAGATCCCTGACGCCCTACACACCCGGCGAGCAGCCCAAGGACCGGAAGTTTATCAAGCTCAACACCAACGAGAACCCCTATCCCCCCTCTCCGGCGGTGACCCGGGCCATCCAGGCGGCGGCGGGGGAGCCTCTGCGCCTCTACCCCGACCCGGAGGGGAGCGCCCTGCGGCGCACTCTGGCCGGGCTGTACGGGCTGGGGGAGGATCAGGTCTTTGTGGGCAACGGGTCGGACGAGGTGCTGGCCATGTGCTTCCAGGCCTTCTTTGAGCCGGGGCGCACCGTTCTCTTCCCCGACGTGACCTACAGCTTCTACCCGGTGTACGCCGGGCTCTACGGCCTGGACTGGCGGGAGGTACCCCTGGACGAGGACTTCGGCCTGCGGGTGGCCGACTACCTGGGCAGCGAGGGCGGGGTGGTCATCGCCAACCCCAACGCCCCCACCGGCCGGGCCCTGCCCCTGTCGGACATCCGCGCCCTGGCACAGGGCAATCCCAACTGCGTGGTGCTGGTGGACGAGGCCTATGTGGACTTCGGCGGGGAGTCGGCGGTGGAGCTGGTGAACCAGTACCCCAACCTGGTGGTGGTGCAGACCATGTCCAAGTCCCGCAGTCTGGCGGGGCTGCGGGTGGGCTTCGCCCTGGCCGACGCCAACCTCATCGCCGCCCTGGACACGGTGAAGAACTCCTTTAACTCCTACACCCTGGACCGGCTGGCCCTGGCGGGGGGCCAGGCCGCCCTGGAGGATACGGACTACTTCCGCCAGACTACGGACAGGATTATAGCCACCCGGGACCGCACCGCCCGGCGGCTGGAGGCGCTGGGCTTCGCGGTGTGTGATTCCAGGGCCAACTTCCTGTTTATCTCCCACCCTGAGGCGCCCGCCAAGACCCTGATGGACGGGCTGCGCCAGCGGGGCATTCTGGTGCGCTGGTGGGATAAGCCCCGCATTGCCAATCACCTGCGGGTGAGCGTGGGCACCGACGAGGATATGGACGCCCTGTGCCGGGCGCTGGAGGAGCTGATCGGATGAGATACGAGGGAAATATCTACCGTCCCCCGGGAGAGGCGAGGAGCTACCTGCTCCAGGTGACTGTGGGCTGCTCCCACAACGCCTGCACCTTCTGCGGGATGTACAAGGACAAGCGCTACCATGTGCGCAGCCTGGACGATATTTTTGAGGACATTGCCCTGGCCAAGCGCTACTACGGGGACGTAAACCGGATTTTCCTGTGCGACGGGGACGCGGTGGCCATGGACACCGGGGATCTGCTGGCCGTGCTGGAGCGGCTCTACCAGACCTTCCCCTCCCTGGAGCGGGTGAACGCCTACGCCGGCCCCCGCAGCACCCTGAACAAGAGCGATGAGGAGCTGGCCCAGCTGCGCCGGGCGGGGCTGGTGCGCCTCTACCTGGGGGTGGAGACGGGGAGCGACGCGCTGCTCAAGTCCATCTGCAAGGGGGTGGACGCGGCCGAGATGCTGCTGGCCGGGCAGAAGATGGTGGCGGCGGGGTTCGACCTGTGGACCATGGTGCTCATCGGCCTGGCCGGGCCGGGGGAGGCCTCCCGGGCCCACGCCCTGGACACGGCGGCCATGATCAACGCCATGAAGCCCCGCCACCTCTCCGCCCTCACCTATATCCCCGAGCGGGGCACCAGGCTGGGCAACGCGGTGGCCCGGGGGGAGTTCACCCTGCTCAACGCCCGCCAGGCCCTGGAGGAGACCAGGCTGCTGCTGGAGCACCTGGATGTAAATCCCCTTCACTTTACAAGCGACCACGCCTCCAACTATCTCCCCCTCAAGGGCGGACTGCCTGAGGACCGGGAGCGCCTGCTGCACCTGCTGGACGAGGCGCTGGCCGGCCGCCAGGGCATCAAGCCCGAGCAGTGGCGGGGCATCTGATTGATAAAGGGAAAGTTGTCAAGCTGACAAGCATTTATGCTTGTCAGCTTCTTTTTTGCCCCTGTCCCCCTTGCGACCTTTTTTGAGGGGCGGGCTGCCTTATAATAATGCCCGTTGACAGGCCGCCGGGGCGGCGCCCGGGGCGGGGAAAGGGGGGAGCGCGGGGTGCAGGTGGTGTACATAGACTCCCTCTTTCTCCTCAACTTTGTGGTGGACTACCTGCTGCTGCTGGCGGCGGGGCGGCTGACCGGGGAGGTGCTGTGCCGGGGGCGGCTGGCCCTGGGAGCCGCCCTGGGAGCGGGGTACGCCGCGGCGGCGTTCTTCCCCGGCCTGGCCTTTCTCACCCACCCGGCCTGCCGGGTGGCCGCCGGGGTGGGGATGGTGCTGGTGGGCTACGGGGGCAGCCGGCGGCTGCTGCGGGCGGGGCTGGTGTTTTTCGCCGTGGCCGCCGCCTTCGGGGGCGGAGTGCTGGCCCTGGAGCTGCTGGGCGGGGGCGGAATGAGCCTGCAAAACGGGGTGGTATTCTCCACCCTGGATCTGCGCCTCATCCTCCTGTCGGCGGCGGGGTGCTACGTGGGGATCACCCTGGTGCTGGGCCGGGTGGCCCGCCACAGCGGGGCCCGGGGGGAGCTGGTGGAGGCGGTGCTCACCCTGGAGGGGCGGCGGGTGGTGCTCACCGCCCTGGTGGACACGGGCAACACCCTCACCGACCCGGCCACCGGCCGGGCGGTGATGGTGGCCGAGGGGGAGAAGCTCTCCGGCCTCTTCCCGCCGGGCACGGCCCCGGGGCCGGAGGAGCTGCGCAACCCGGCGGCCGCCCTGGAGGGGCTCTCCGCCCGCCTGGGCCCGGGGCGCTGCCGCCTGCTGCCCTACCGGGCGGTGGGGGTGGAGTGCGGGATGCTGCTGGCCCTGCGGCTGGACGGGGCCCGGGTGGGACGGGAGGACTACGGCCGCCTGCTGGTGGCCCTGGCCCCCAACTGCCTGTCCGACGGCGGGGGATACAGCGCCCTGGTGGGGGCGTAGACGGGAGAAGGGAGAGGATTGCATTGAAGGGCTGGACCCTGCGCTGGTATGCGCGTATCCAGCGGGCTCTGGCGGCGCTGGGGCTGAAGCTGCCGGGAAAAATCATGTACATCGGGGGGAGCGACACCCTGCCCTCCCCCCTCTCCCGGGAGGAGGAGGCAGCCCTCATCGCCCGGCTGGAGGAGGGGGACGAGGGGGTCAAGAGCCAGCTCATCGAGCGCAACCTGCGCCTGGTGGTCTACATCGCCCGCCGGTTTGAGAACACGGGGGTGGGCATTGAGGATCTCATCTCCATCGGTACCATTGGGCTGATTAAGGCGGTGAGCACCTACAAGCCCGCCAAGAACATCAAGCTGGCCACCTACGCCTCCCGGTGCATTGAAAACGAGATTCTCATGCACCTGCGCAAGACCTCCAACCTGAAGAGCGAGGTGTCCTTTGACGAGCCGCTGAACACCGACTGGGACGGCAACGAGCTGCTCCTCTCCGACATCCTGGGCACCGAGGGCGACCTGGTGATGAAGCCCATTGAGGAAGACGTGGACCGCCAGCTCCTCTTCCAGGCCATGGAGAAGCTGGACGGCCGGGAGCGGGAGATCATCACCATGCGCTTCGGCCTGGACGGCCGGCCGGAGCGCACCCAGAAGGAGGTGGCCGACCGGCTGGGCATCTCCCAGTCCTACATCTCCCGGCTGGAAAAGCGGATTATCTCCCGGCTCAAGCGGGAGATCCTGCGGATGCTGTAGAATTTCGGAAAAGAGATATCATCTCTTTTCCGAGAAGGATGCAGCCCGCCGCGCGCATAATTTGTCCTGCGTGGGAGGACAAATTCCACACTTGCGGGCTGAGAAGTGTTTTTGACCAGGCGCATGTCCCGGTCAAAAACGGATTTAAATCTTATTTCGCCGCCTGCGGGCGGTGAAACTCTGAGAGGCTTTTTTGACAAGCTGGCGGGCGCAAGGAGTTTTCCTTGCGCCCGTTTTTGCTGGGGAAATCCATCGAAAGCCGTCAGACGATAAAAAATATCCCCCCCGCCGCCGCCGTATGAAAGGCACCGGCAAGGAAATACTGTAAGCACAGTCAGTGAAAGGCAGGCGGGGCGCGGTGCAGGGCAAGGTGGAAATCTGCGGGGTGAATACCTCCAAGCTCAAGGTACTCAAAAGCGAGGAGACCATGGCCCTGCTCAAGCGGGCCAAGCAGGGGGACATGGAGGCCCGGGAGGAGCTCATCGCGGGCAACCTGCGCCTGGTGCTCTCGGTGATCCAGCGCTTTGCCAACCGGGGGGAGAATGTGGACGACCTGTTCCAGGTGGGGTGCATTGGCCTCATCAAGGCCATCGACAACTTCAACACCGACCTGGACGTGCGCTTTTCCACCTACGGGGTGCCCATGATTGTGGGAGAGATCCGCCGCTATCTGCGGGACAACAGCGCCCTGCGGGTGTCCCGCTCCATGCGGGACACGGCCTACAAGGTGCTCCAGGCCAAGGAGGCCTTTCTCCGGGAGCACCAGCGGGAGCCCTCGGTGGAGGAGATCGCCAAGGCGCTGGACATCAAGCGGGAGGACGTGGTCTTTGCCCTGGACGCCATTGTGGACCCGGTCTCCCTCTATGAGCCGGTCTACTCCGACGGGGGGGACGCCATCTGCGTCATGGACCAGGTGAAGGACAGCAAGAACACCGACGAGAGCTGGCTGGAGCGCATCGCCCTGCGCCAGGCCATGGAGGAGCTGAGCGAGCGGGAGCGGAGCATCCTCAACATGCGCTTTTTCCAGGGCCGCACCCAGATGGAGGTGGCCGACGAGGTGGGCATCTCCCAGGCCCAGGTGTCCCGGCTGGAGAAGAGCGCCATCAACCGGATCAAGAAGAATCTCTGAGCCGGGGGCGGGAGTTTGGCAATTCTCCATTGCGGGAGCGGGGCGCTCGTGCTATACTATATGTTCAGATTGATTGCAGGAGGATTCGCCTATGTGCGGCATCGTTGGATTTATCGGCAGGGAGGAGGCCGCCCCCATTCTGCTGGAGGGCCTCTCCCGCCTGGAATACCGGGGCTACGACTCGGCGGGCATCGCGGTGTACGACCCGGAGGAGGGCCTGCAGGTGGTGAAGGCCAAGGGGCGGCTTCAGGTGCTCTCCGACATTGTGGCGGGGGGCAAGACCATCCACGGCACCGTGGGCCTGGGCCACACACGCTGGGCCACCCACGGGGAGCCCTCGGACGTGAACTCCCACCCCCACGTCAGTGAGGACGGGCGCATCGCGGTGGTACATAACGGGATCATTGAAAACTACATGGAGATCAAGGAGTACCTCCAGGGCAAGGGCGTGAAGTTCGTCTCCCAGACGGACACCGAGGTAGTGGCCCAGCTGCTGGAGTACTACTATAAAAAGCAGCCCGACGACCTGCTGGGGGCGGTGGTGAAGGTGCTCCACCGCATCCAGGGGGCCTACGCCTTCGGCATCATCAGCGCCGACCACCCCGACCAGCTGGTGGCCGCCCGGAAGGACAGCCCCCTGATTCTGGGCTATGGCAAGGGCTTTCACTTTCTGGCCTCCGACGTGACGGCGGTGATCCGCTACACCCGGGAGGTGAGCTACCTGGACGACGGGGAGATCGCCGTGCTCACCGCCGACTCGGTGCAGGTGTACAACGCCCTGCTGGAGCCGGTGGAGAAGGAGCACCACCAGGTGGACTGGGAGATCTCCGCCGCGGAAAAGGGCGGATACGAGCACTTCATGGCCAAGGAGATCATGGAGCAGCCCAAGGCCTTCCGGGACACGGTGTTCCCCCGCATCCAGGAGGGGCAGGTGGTGCTGGACGATTTGCAGCTGCCTGTGGAGTACCTGCGGGAGATGGATAAGGTGTACATCATCGCCTGCGGCTCCTCCTACCACGTGGGCATGGCGGCCAAGTACACCCTGGAAAAGCTGCTGCGCAAGCCGGTGGAGGTGACCCTGGCCTCGGAGTTTCGCTACTGCGACCCCATTGTCACGGACAGGACCCTGGCCCTGGTGATCAGCCAGTCGGGGGAGACCATCGACACCCTGGCCGCCATGCGGGAGGCCAAGCGCCTGGGGGCCCGGGTGCTCTCCATTGTCAACGTGGTGGGCTCCACCATCGCCCGGGAGAGCGACGATGTGCTCTACACCTGGGCGGGCCCCGAGATCGCCGTGGCCACCACCAAGGCCTACTCCACCCAGCTGGCGGTGGTCTACCTCATCGGGCTCTACTGCGCCAAGCTGCTGGGCACGGTGGGGGAAGAGGAGTACCGGGCCATTGTGGATGAGCTGCTGCTCATCCCCACCAAGATCGAGGAGATCCTGGCCAACCGGGGGGATATCCAGTACTTCGCCTCCATCTACTTCAACCACCCCTCCATCTTCTTCATCGGCCGCAACATCGACTACGCCGTGGGGCTGGAGGGCTCGCTGAAGCTTAAGGAGATCTCCTACATCCACTCCGAGGCCTACGCCGCCGGGGAGCTCAAGCACGGCACCATCTCCCTCATCGAGCCGGGCACCCTGGTGGTGGCCCTGGCGGGCCACGGCAAGCTCTTTGAAAAGACCATGAGCAACGTGGTGGAGGTGAAGAGCCGGGGGGCGGACGTGCTGGGGGTGACCACCGCCGGCCGGACGGAGCAGATGGGCAAGACGGCGGATCACGTCATCCCCGTGCCCGACACCCACCCCATGCTCCTCCCCTCCCTGGAGGTGGTGCCCATGCAGCTGTTTGCCTACTATGTGGCCCTGCAGCGGGGCTGCGACATCGACAAGCCCAGAAACCTGGCCAAATCGGTCACGGTGGAGTAAGGAGAGATGGTGTGAAAAGACGGATTCTTCCCCTTCTGCTGGCCCTGGCCCTGGTGCTGGGCCTTGCGGCCTGCGCCGGCCCCAACCAGGAGGAGGCGGCCCAGACCGTGGTGCGCTGCGGCCTGTCCAACGCCTGGGACTCCCTGATGCCCTACAACAGCCCCTCGGGGAGCAACTATTCCCGGATCATCTACGACAAGATCTACGACCGCCTGGCCTACGTCCACGCCGACGGAACCCTGGACCCCCGGGGCGCGGACAGCTGGGAGAGCGCCGACGGCGGCCTGACGGCCCTCTTCCACCTGAGCGAGAAGGCCGCCTTCCACGACGGCACCCCGGTCACCGCCCAGCACTGGGCGGACACCATCGCCCTGCTCACAGACCCCGACTGCCCCACCCTGGGCCGTGGGGCCTTCTCGGTGCTGGCCGGCACCGACGAGACGGGCGCGGCGGTGGAAGGGGAGAGCCTGGGGGCCCAGGCGGTGGATACATACACCCTGAAGCTCACCTTCAAGACCCCCACCACCCCGGAGGACTTTCTGCTGGACAAGAACCGGGAGTACTACGTGCTGCCCACCCACCTCATCGGGGACACCCCGGCCTCGGAGGTGATGGAGCTGGAGCTGTGGAACGCCCCGGTGGGCTCCGGCCCCTGCTCCTTTGTCTCCGAGGTGGCGGGCAGCCAGATTGTACTGGCTGCCAACCCGGACTACCAGTTGGGCGCTCCCGGCTTTGACCAGCTGGTGATCACCGTCATGGACAAGTCCAACCTGCTCACCTCCCTCATCGCCGGGGATCTGGACTACTACGCCTTCGGGGGCAACGCCTCGGTGGAGGACGCTCAAGTAGCCCGCCAGGCGGGCCTGGAGGTGCTGGAGGGCACGGTGCCCAACACCTTCTATGAGCTGATGCTCAACAACGCCTCCATCCCCAGCGCCGAGATCCGCAGGGCCATCGGCCTGGCCCTGGACAAGGACGCCCTGTGCCTCCAGTCCACCCAGGGGCTGGGCACCCCCACCGCCACCGACCTCACCCCGGGCACCGCCTACACCTCCCCCTTCACCTGGAGCCGGGACGTGGAGCAGGCCATGGAGCTGCTGCGCCAGGGCGGGTACGACGGCAGAACCTACAAGCTGGCCTGCACCTCCAACCGCTCGGGGCTGGCCGCCCTGATGCAGCAGAACCTGGGGGAGGCGGGCATCGCCGTGGAGATTGTAACGGTGGATTCGGCCACCCTCTTCTCCGGCATGTCGGAGGGGAAGTACGACATGGCCATCGCCAGCCACACCCCCGGCGCCCTGCCCCTGTGGTTTACCGCCAGCCGGTTCACCCAGGACAACAACATCTTCCACGTCTCCGATCTGGCCCCCTACACCGAGTACATCAGCCAGATCCAGACCGAGCAGGACACCGCGGTCAAGCAGGCCCTGGTGGAGCGCTTCCAGGAGCTGCTGGTGAGCGAGCGTCCCTTCATCCCCCTGTGGTTCGGCACCACCCTGCACGTCCAGTCCCCCACGGTGGAGGGCATTGACTACCCCTCCTCCAGCTTCTGCAATGAGAACGTGTGGGACTGGGTGAAGCAGCCCGGATAACACACACAGAGTTTCAAACTGTAAAAAGCCTCCGTAGGGCCGCGCCGCGGCCCGTGCCCCCGCCGGGGCCGGAAGTGTAGGAGGAACGCGCAAATGACCCGTTATATCCGCAACCGGCTGGTGAGCGCCGTGCCCGTATTTTTCGGCATCACCATCCTGGTCTTTCTCATGCTCCAGGTGGTGCCGGGCACCATCACCGACCTGATGGGGGAGCAGGGGGTCTCCAGCGCCGCCGACAAGGCGGCGCTGGAGGCGTCCCTGGGCCTGGACCGCCCCCTGCCCGTGCGCTACGGCGCGTGGCTGTGGGATCTGCTCCGGGGCGATCTGGGCAACTCCTACGCCAGCGGCAAGGAGGTGTCCGGGCTCATCGCCCAGCGCATCGGCCCCTCCCTGCTGCTCACCGGCAGCGGGGTGCTGCTGGCGGTGCTCATCGCCGTGCCCCTGGGTGTGCTCTCCGCCTGGAAGCCGGGCTCGGCCTGGGACCGGGCGGCGGGGGTGCTCTGCCTGGTCAGCTTCGGGGTGCCCGGCTTCTTTTTGTGCCTGGTGGGCATCTTTGTCTTCTCCGTGGTGCTGGGCTGGCTGCCCTCCCAGGGGATGTACGCCTCGGGTGTGTACGCCGGGCTGGGGGATCTGCTGCACCACCTCATCCTCCCCGCGGGGGTGGTGTGCCTGAGCGGGCTGGGGGATCTGGTGCGCCAGACCCGATCGGCCTGCCTGGAGACCCTGGGGGAGGACTACATCACCACCGCCCGGGCCAAGGGCCTGAGCGAGGGGGCGGTGATGGTGCGCCACGTGCTTCGCGGCTCCCTCATCCCGGTGCTCACCACCGTGCTCACCCACATCCCCCACATCATCGGCGGCTCGGTGGTGGTGGAGCGGGTGTTCGGCTGGCCGGGGATGGGCAGCCTGCTCTTCAGCGCCATCTTCTCCCGGGACGACCCGGTGATCATGGGCGTGACGGTGGTCATCGCCCTGGCGGTGCTCCTGACCAACCTGCTGCTGGACCTCATCTACGGTCTGGCCGACCCCCGGGTGCGCTATGAGGAGGGGTAGGGGCGTGCAGGGGGGCCGGCGGGAGGTGTGGCAGCGCTTCCGGCGGGACCGGCGGGCCTTCGCCTGCCTGTGTATTCTGGGAGCGGAGGCGGCCTGTGTGCTGCTGCTCCCCCTGCTGCTGGGGCTGGACCCCTACACCAGCGATCTGACGGCGGGCTTCTGGGCGCCCCCCTCCGCCGGGCACTGGCTGGGCACCGACGACGTGGGCCGGGATCTCTTCGCCCGGCTGCTGTGCGGGGGGCGGGTCTCTTTGCTGGTGGGCTTTTGCGCCGCGGCCATCAGCGTGGCGGTGGGCATCCCCCTGGGCCTGCTGGCGGGCTACCGCCGGGGGGCCTGGGAGTTTTGGATCATGCGCCTGGCCGACCTGTTCCAGACCTTCCCCAGCATTGTGCTGGTGCTGTGCCTGGTGGCGGTGGTGGGCCCGTCGGTGTTCAACATCATTCTGGTCATCGGCCTGCTGGGCTGGACGGGGATCGCCCGGCTGGTATACGGCAACACCCTGAGCGTGCGGGAGAAGGAGTACGTGCTGGCCGCCCGGGCCCTGGGGGGGAGCACCGCCTCCATCCTGCGGCGCAACGTGCTGCCCAACGCGGTCTCCCCGGTGTGGGCCGCCCTGGCCCTGCGGGTGGGCCGGGCCATTTTGTCCGAGTCCAGCCTGAGCTTTTTGGGGGTGGGCATCCGCACCCCCCAGGCGTCCTGGGGCAACCTGATCCAGTACGCCTCCAACCTGACGGTGCTCACCACCCGGCCCTGGGTGTGGCTTCCCCCGGGGGTGTGCATCATCGTGACGGTGCTGTGCCTGCAGATCATCGGGGACGGTCTGCGCAACGCCCTGGATCCCCGTACCTAGCGCCCCGGCACGGGGCAGAGAGGAGGCGAACATGTACGGCATTCTGCTCTCCTGCGGACTGATTGTGGTGGCCTGCATTCTGGCCGGCCGCCTCTCCCAGCGGCTGGGGGTGCCCGCCCTGCTGCTGTTTATGGGGCTGGGCATGCTGTGCGGCTCCGACGGGCTGTTCAAAATCCCCTTCAGTGACTTTGCAATCGCCGAGCAGATCTGCTCGGTGGCCCTCATCTTCATCATGTTCTACGGCGGCTTCGGCACCCGGTGGGACGCCGCCCGGCCCATCGCGGGCAAGGCGGTGACCCTGTCCACCCTGGGGGTGGTGCTCACCGCCCTGCTCACCGCCCTGTTCTGCCGCTTCGCCCTGGGCTTCTCCCCCCTGGAGAGCTTTCTCACCGGGGCGGTGATCAGCTCCACCGACGCGGCCAGCGTGTTCTCCATCCTGCGCTCCAAGCGCCTGGGCCTGAAGTACAACACCGCCTCCCTCCTGGAGGTGGAGAGCGGCAGCAACGACCCCGCCTCCTACATGCTCACCGCCGTGGCCCTCTCCCTGCTGGGCGTGGGGGAGACGGGCTCGGTGGTGTGGATGGTGGCCGCCCAGATCCTCTTCGGGGTGGGCCTGGGCCTGGGGGTGGCCCTGCTGTCCATTCTGGTGCTCCGCCGGCTCAAGCTGGCCGACGGGCTGGACGCCATCTTCACCGTGGGAGCCGCCCTGCTCTCCTTCGCCCTGCCCGCCGTGCTGGGGGGCAACGGCTACCTGGGCGCCTACCTGGCGGGGATTGTGGTGGGCAACGCCAAAATTCCCAACAAGGTGGGGCTGGTGCACTTCTTCGACGGGATCACCGGCCTGGCCCAGATTCTGCTCTTCTTCCTGCTGGGCCTGCTCTCCTTCCCCCGGCAGATGGTGCAGGTGCTGCCTTCCGCGGCGGGCATCGCCCTGTTTCTCACCTTCATCGTCCGGCCTGCCGTGGTGTTCGCCCTGCTTGCCCCCTTCAGGTGCCCGCCCCGCCAGTGCCTGGTGATCTCCTGGGCGGGGCTGCGGGGCGCGGCCTCCATCGTGTTCGCCATTATGGCGGTGGCCAGCGGGGCGGCCATCGGCTACGATCTGTTCCACGTGGTGTTCTGTGTGTGTCTGCTCTCGGTGGCCGTCCAGGGCTCCCTGCTGCCCCTGGTGGCCAGGAGGCTGGACATGGTGGACGACGACGAGGACAGCGTCAGCCGCACCTTCAACGACTACCAGGATCAGCGCCAGCTCCACCTCACCCGCTTCCAGGTGGATGAGCGCCACCCCTGGGCGGGCAAGCGGGTGCGGGAGTGCCACCTGCCCGCCGACGCCCTGGTGGTGATGCTCCGCCGGGGCAGCGAGAACCTGATCCCCAACGGGGACACGGTCATCCGCCCGGGAGACCTGCTGGTGCTCAGCACCCCGGTGTACGAGGACGAGGGGGGCGTGAGCCTGCGGGAGATCCCGGTGGAGGAGCACAGAGCGTGGATCGGCCGGCCCATCAAGGATCTGGGCATCCCGCCCCAGGTGCTTATCATCCTGGTGCGCCGGGCGGACGGCACCACGGTGGTGCCCAAGGGGGGCACCGTCATCCAACGGGGGGACACCCTGGTGGTCAACGACCTGGAGGGCTGAGCCCTCCGGAGAGAGAGGAGGAGCTGCTGGTATGCCTGTTTACACACTGGGCACCCTGGAGGCGTCGGAGGCGCTGCTCCGGGATCTGTACATCGACCTGCGGGCCAAGGTGAACGCCTGGTCCCAGATCACCTGCCAGACCCCCCAGGCCCGCATGGGCTATGTGGGCCAGCACCTGGTGAGCGTGGTCACCGGGTTCCCCGGCGGGAAATCCGGGGCCCGGGGGCACGACCTGGAGATGGGCGAGGGGGCCTACGGGGAGATCAAGACCTGCTACCGGGTGGATCAGCTGGGGGCCTGCCGGGACTGCGGCGGGGTGGTCTCCAGCCTGGAGACCCAGTGCGCCCGCTGCGCCTCCCGGAACATCGACCGGAAGGACGACTCCAAGTGGCTTATCACCCTGCGCAACGACGGGGAGTTTGCCCAGGTGCTGGAGCCTCTGCGGTACTACTTCGTCCTGTTTGAGTTTGCCGATCTCACCGACCCGGCCAACAACGACATCCTGGCCTCCATCTGGCAGGTGAATCCCCGCAACAAGGGCTTTGCCTACTGCATGGCGGACTACTACCTGAACATCCGGGCCAAGTCGGCCTCCAAGGCCCCCTTCAACATGTGGCCCCACGAGCTGAAATTCCTGCTGACCCGGCCGGAGCTCATCTACCGCTCCCTCATCCGGGGGGACGGCCGGATTGAGACTCTGGTATTCCCCACCCTGGGCAACGGGTATGCCGAATCCCTCCGGCCCCTGGAGACGTACGCCCGGGCCACCACCCTGACCCCCCAGGCGGTGCGCCTGGCCCTCGCCCGGCTCACCGGCAGGGACCCGGGCGCCCTGTCCAAGCGGGCGGGACTGGCCAGGCTGGAGGAGGAGCGGCAGGGGCGGCTGCTGGACAACGGCCTTTTGTGCGACCTGCTGGCCGAGGCGGTCTACCTGCCCCTGCTGGAGCCGGTAAAAGCCCACATCCCCCCGCAGATCCGAAAGGGCTATCCGGAGCTGCAATAGAAAAGCGGGCCTTCTGCGTCAATAGCAGAGGGTCCGCTTGTTCTTTTCTTCGGCCAGCCGGCGCAGGGAGGCCTTGTAGTAGTCCCCGTCGATCTCAAAGCCCACGTAGCTGCGGCCGTTGGCCCTGCAGCACACCGCGGTGGAGCCGCCCCCCATAAAGGGGTCCAGCACCAGATCCCCTCTGTCGCTGCTGGCCAGGATCAGCCGCTCCAGCGCCTTCTGGGGCTTCTGGGTGGGGTGGAAGCGCTCCTCCTCGTAGAAGTTCACGTCGTCCCACACGTCGGTGAGCCCCAGCTGGGGGTGGAAGGTCTGGCGGATTTTTTCATAGGGCAGGTCGAACTGGAGGATCTCCCGCAGCTTGTCCCACACCTGCTGGGTGGGCAGCTGCTTGCACACGTTGCGCCCGGTGTAGATGCTCCACATCCCGCCCCCGTTGGACTTTACCCCCAGCCTGTCGTTGATCTCCCTTGCCGTCAGCCCCAGCGCCTGCTGCCGCGCCTTGAGCAGCTGCCGGACAAAGGGCTTGGGGTCCTTGTAGAGGAACAGGATGCTCTCAGTCGCATTGGGGAACATCTTGTACCCACGGGTGGCCCGGCCGGAGACCGACTGCATCCCCTTGTTGAGCACAATCTGCTGGCGCAGCTCCAGCCCCGCCCCCTCCAGGACGGGCAGCAGCCGGCTGAGCATGCGGAAGTAGCCGAACAGGTAGAAGCTGCCCCCCATCCGCAGGGCCCGGACGGCCTGGGCGATCCAGGTCTCCGACCAGCTCAGGTAGTCCTCCTCCGTGCGCCACCGGTAGTCCCACTTCTCTCCCACCACCTTGAAGTAGGGGGGGTCGGCCACCACCAGATCCACGCACTCGTCCTCCAGATGCTCCGCCATGCCGGCCACACAGTCCTGGTGATAGATGATATTTGCCTGCGCCATCTCCCGTCTCCGCCTCTCTCCGCGCCTTTTTCAGTCTCTGATATCCTATCACGGATGGGGCGGATCATCAAGACATTCTCTGCCCAGCCCCGCCCCCAGCCGGATCAGGGTGAACAGCCGCCGGGCCGCGGCGGAGAGGAGGGCGGGGGCCTGCTCCATGGCCTGCTCCAGGGGCATGGGCCTGTCCACAACGGGCACCACGCAGCGGATGCCGCAGCGCTCCGTCAGCTCCGCCCCGTCTCCCAGCCCGCCGGCCAGGGCCACGGCGGGCACCCCCGCCTCCCGGCAGGCGGTACCCACCCCCCAGAGCACCTTGCCCCCGGCGGACTGGCCGTCCACCCGGCCCTCCCCGGTGACCACCAGATCCACCCCCGCCAGCCGCTGCCGGAAGCGGGAGAGCTCCAGCACGGTCTCAATCCCCGACTGGAGCCGTCCCCCCAGCCCGGCCAGCAGCCCGGCGGCCAGGCCGCCCGCCGCCCCCGCGCCGGGCAGAGAGGCCACGGAGATCCCGGCGGCCTCCTCCAGCCGGTGGGCAAAGCGGGCCATCCCCGCCTCCAGCGCCTCCAGCTGGGCGGGGGAGCCCCCCTTCTGGGGGCCGAACACCCGGGTGGCTCCCCGGGGGCCCAGCAGGGGATTTTGAATGTCGCACATGACGGTCACCTCCGCCTCCCGGGCGGCGGGGAGCAGGCCGGAGAGATCCACCCGCTCCACCGCCCCCAGGCTGTCCCCCACCGGCTCCAGGGGCTGTCCCGCCCCGTCCAGAAAGCGGGCTCCCAGGGCGGCCAGGGCCCCCATGCCGCAGTCGTTGGTGGCGCTGCCCCCCACCCCGATGATGAGGGTGCGGCAGCCCCCCTCCAGGGCGGCGCGGATGAGCTGGCCGGTGCCGTAGGTGGTGGTGCGCCCGGGATTGCGCTCCTCCGGGGGCACCAGGGGCAGGCCGGAGGCGGCGGCCATCTCGATGAGGGCGGTTCCCCCGGGCAGCAGGGCGTCCTCCGCCCGGCGGGGCTCAACCCGGGGCCCCAGCACGGGTACCTCCACCCGCTCTCCCCCGGCAATCTGGGTGAGAATTTCCAGGGTGCCCTCCCCGCCGTCCGCCATGGGCAGGCTTACCGTCTCACAGCCGGGGAAGATCAG
>CALWWS010000176.1 GCA_944385305.1 uncultured Oscillospiraceae bacterium
GAGGTGATGGCATGTACACCGTACTCATCTGCGACGACGACCCGGACATTGTCTCCGCCCTGGAGATCTATCTCACCAGCGAGGGCTACCGCACCCGCAGCGCCTGCGATGGGCTGGAGGCCCTGAAGGCGGTGGAGCAGGGGGGCGTGGATCTCATTTTGATGGATGTGATGATGCCCGGCCTGGACGGCATCCGCACCACCGCCAGGCTGCGGGAGAACTGCAACATCCCCATTATCCTGCTCACCGCTAAAAGCGAGGACACGGACAAAGTGCTGGGGCTGAACATCGGGGCGGACGACTACATTACCAAGCCCTTTAACCCCATTGAGGTCATCGCCCGGGTGAAAAGCCAGCTGCGCCGCTATACCACCCTGGGCGGCCGTGGCGGCGGAGAGAGCAGCTCGGTGCTGACCAACGGGAACATCTCTATGGACGACGCCGCCAAGCAGGTGACGGTGGACGGGGAGCCGGTGAGCCTCACTCCGCTGGAGTACAACATCCTGCTGCTGCTTATGCAGCACCCGGGCCAGGTGTTCTCCACCGGTCAGATCTATGAGCGGGTGTGGAACGACCCCTCCCTGGGCTCGGAGAGCACGGTGGCGGTGCACATCCGCCACCTGCGGGAGAAGCTGGAGATCGACCCGGCCAACCCCCGCTATCTCAAGGTGGTGTGGGGCCTGGGGTACAAGCTGGAAAAGGCCCCGCCCCCCGCCCCGCCGGAGAGGAGGACGCCATGAACAAAAACCTGCGCACCAACCCCGGCCTGCGTCTGTTTGTCCTGCTGCTCACCCTGGTGCTGGGCACCGCCGGGTTCTGGGCCAGCTTCTTTACCATGAGCCAGTGGGACACCCTGTGGAGCCAGGGAAATTACTATGTCAGCCACAACTGCTATGCAAACCTCTCCAACCGGGCGGCCAGCGCGGAGTATCTGGCCATGCTGCTCACCCGGAAGGCAGAGGGGGCGAGCCTGTCCTATCTGGAGCAGCAGGAGCTGGCGCAGCTGGAGCGGGATCTCTCCCCCCAGTTTACCAACTTCCGCTACCGCCTGGTGGACGGCGTCACCGGCGAGGTCTTGTCGGCCAGTAAGGAGTCAGAACCCCTGATCAACCAGGTTTACCAGGTGTACACCCAGTACCTGGGCGGCGAACGGGAGCTGGTTCTGGAGTACGGGGCGGCCGACCCTCTCACCGGCGTGATGGACGAGTTCGGCCTGGGGGAGGCCCAGTACCAGGAGTATATCGACTATCTGCCCGCCGTGGCCATTATCGCTCTTTGCACTGTCACCGCCTGCATCCTGCTTACCGTCTTTCTCTGTCTGGGGACGGGACAGCGGCGGGGGCGGGAGGGGATCGTCCTGCGCCTGGCCGACCGCATCCCTCTGGACGTGCTGGCCCTGCTGTCCATTCTTGCCCTGTGCATCCTGATCTCTGCGGCGGACTCCATCTTCTGGATTGCCCGCTCCGACGGGATCAATCCGGCGTGCATCGCAGGCCTGGGCCTGTCTACTCTGGGCATCTGGGGCTATCTTCTGTATCTCATCCTCACCCTGACGGTGCGGGCCAAGGCGGGCGTGCTGTTTGCCAACACCCTGATCTGGCGGCTGTGCAAGCTGATTGGCCGGGGCTGCCGCCGGGGCATCGGCAGCCTGCCCCTCACTTGGCGGGTGGTGGTGCTCTTTCTGCTCTACCTGCTGGGCAGCGTGCTCACCGGGCTGACCATTTTCCTCATCCCCGTCTACCAGGGGCTGGTGCTCTATGCCCTGTGCCGCTGGACCATTCAGTGGAAGCGCATGCGCGCCGCCGCCGCGTCCCTCACCGCCGGGGAGGGCGGGCCCATCGACACCCGGGGCTTCTACCCCGACCTGCGGGAGCACGCCGACACCCTCAACCGCCTGGGGGATGCCATCTCCGCCCAGGTGGAGGAGCGGCTCAAGAGCGAGCGCTTCCGGGCCGAGCTCATCACCAATGTCTCCCACGATCTCAAAACCCCCCTCACCTCCATTCTCAACTACGTGGATCTGCTCAAGAAGGAGCCGCCGGGCAGCCCCCGCTCGGCGGAGTACCTCCAGGTGCTGGAGCGCAAGAGTCAGCGGCTCAAGAAGCTCACCGAGGATCTGGTGGAGGCCAGCAAGGCGTCCACCGGCACCCTGCCGGTCAACGCCGAGCGGCTGAATCTGGTGCAGCTGGTGCGCCAGAGCCTGGGGGAGTTTGAGGAGAAGTTTGCCGCCCAGTCCCTGTCGGTCATCCCAACCCTGCCTCAGGAGGAGATCTGGGTGCGGGCCGACGGGCGGCATCTGTGGCGGGTGGTGGAGAACCTGCTGTCCAACTGCTGCAAATACGCCCTGGAGGGCACCCGGATCTACCTGGAGGCCTCCCGCCGGGAGGGGCGCGGGGTGCTCACGGTGAAAAACATCTCCCGCCAGCCTCTCAATCTCCCCGCCGAGCGGCTGATGGAGCGCTTCGTCCGGGGGGATGAGTCCCGCAGCACCGAGGGCTCCGGCCTGGGTCTGTCCATTGCCCGCAGCCTCACTCAGCTCCAGGGGGGTGACTTCTCCCTGGAGATCGACGGGGATCTCTTCAAGGTCACCGTCTTCCTCCCCTTGGAGGTGGAAGCTCCTCACACCCAGTCCCCGTAAATAAAAAACCGGGCCCGCCCGCCGGAAAAATTCCGGCGGGCGGGCCCGGCCCTGTTCTATTTTCTCTTCTTGTCCCGCAGGTAGATGTGCTTGATGTGGGGCAGGCTGGACTGGCGCACGTTGACCTCAAAGCGATCCAGGCTCTTTACCAGCTGGGTCAGCTTGGAGAAGCCAAAGTTGCGGGGGTCAAAGTCGGGCTGCTTCTTCACCAGCAGGTTGCCCAGATCCCCCATGAAGGCGTAGCCGTCCTCGTCGGCCAGAATCTCCAGGGAGTCGGCGATGAGCTCCACAATCTCCCCGGGCACGGCGCAGGCCGGCTCCGGCCCGGAGGACTCGGAGACGGGAGGTTCCGGGGTCTCCTCCGCCTTCTTCCTGGCCCCCTTCTTTTTGGCGGGCGGCTCCTTGGCGGCGGTCTTCTCTTTGGCCGCCTCCTGCCTCTCCCGCTCCTCCTGCTTTTCCTGGGCGGCCTGCTGGGCTCTGGCCTTCTCCCCGGCGGCCCGGATGACCTCGATGTACACAAATTTATCGCATGCCACAATAAAGGGGGAGGGGGTCTTCCGCTCCCCCATGCCGTATACCTTCATCCCTGCCTCCCGCAGGCGGATGGCCAGGCGGGTAAAGTCAGAGTCGCTGCTCACCAGCACAAAGCCGTCCACCCGCCCGGAGTAGAGCACGTCCATGGCGTCGATAATCATGGCCGAGTCGGTGGAATTCTTCCCGGTGGTGTAGCCGTACTGCTGGATGGGGGTGATGGCGTTTTCCAGCAGCAGAGGCTTCCAGGAGGCCATGTTGGGGGTAGTCCAGTCCCCGTAAATGCGCTTGATGGTGGGAGTGCCGTACACCGCCACCTCGGCCATCACGTCCCGGATGGCGCTGCGGGGGGCGTTCTCCGCGTCAATGAGCACCGCAAGGCGCAGATCCTTCTCCTGTGCCATGTATTTTCTCCTTTATCGGTTCTTTTCTCCAGTATAGCACGTCCGCCGCCCTCCCGGCAATCGAATCCCGGAGAAAAATCTCCCTGCAGCGCTGCCAGGCCTTCTGTGTAAAGCGGGCCGCCCCATAGGGCGGCCCGCTTTCTTAGCGTTTGACGTTTTATTAAGTGTCGTCCTCAATCAGGCCGTAGCCGCCGTCGTTGCGGCGGTACACCACGGCAAAGGCCCCGTCGTCGTCG
>CALWWS010000177.1 GCA_944385305.1 uncultured Oscillospiraceae bacterium
GTAGCGGTCCACCGCGTAGAAGGCGGAGGCGGCATAGGGGTTAACGTCGCCGGGCCGGGAGCCGAACTCCCCGCCCAGGTACATGCGGATGAGCGCGGAGGAGGGCTGGTCGTACTGGGGAAAGATCAGCCGGGTAAAATCCACTCCCCGCCCCTCCAGCAGGGCGCACAGCAGGCCGAACTGGGTGGACTTGCCCGACCCGTCGGTTCCCTCAAAGACAATCAGCTTGCCCGCCATGTCACTTGCCTCCCATCCGGGCCACAGCCGCGTCCCAGAGCACCAGGGGGAGCTTGGCCATGCGGCCGATGCGGCTGGGCTGCTTGATCAGCCGGTAGAGCCACTCCAGCCCCAGCCGCTGAAAGCCCGCCGGGGCCCGCTCCACCACGCCGGCAAACACATCCAGAGAGCCGCCCAGGCCCACCATCAGGTGTGCGCCGGTGTCCGGGCCGTGCTGCGCCATCCAGAACTCCTGCTTGGGCGCGCCCAGGCAGACAAACACAACGTCAGCGCCGCTGGCGCGGATCTCCTCCACCACCGGGCCGTCCTCCTGGAAGTACCCGTCGTGGGTGCCGCAGATGAGCAGCCCGGGGTGGCTGTCCCGCAGGTTGGCGGCGGCCAGCTCGGCCACACCGGGCTTGGCCCCCAGCAGAAACAGCCGCTTGCCGTTATGGGACATCCAGCTGAGCAGCCGCTGGGCAAAGTCGATGCCGGGCACCCTCCCCTTCAGGGGACGGCCCAGGATCTTTGCCGCGTACGCCACGCCCACCCCGTCGGCCAGCACCAGATGGGCGTCCAGCAGCGCCTGCCGGAACTCCGGGTTGGATTTGGCGGCCAGCAGAAACTCCGGGTTTGGAGTGACGGCATAGTGGAAGCCCGGCTCCTCTACCAGCCTGGCTCCGGCGGCGGCGGCCTCTTCCAGGGTGAGATCGTCAAATCCCACGCCCAAAATATCTGTCCTCAAAGCAATTCCTCCGATTTCAGATCAGTCCATAATTTCTTGCCATTTTATCATAACCAGGTGGAAAAGTCTATGAGAAAACCGACGCAACCGGCGGCGGGAAAGATGAAGTTTTTATAAATATTTCCCCTCTCCCGCTCAAATCAGCCTGAAAGGCAAAAAATTGCCTCCCTAAGGGGAGGCAATTTTCTGACAGGGCCGGGACGGCCCTCAGTCCTTTTTCAGGTACTTCTTGTTCTGGGCCGCGGCAATGTGAATGGCATTGTCAATAAAGCGGGTGTGGTAGAAGCAGCAGAACCAGCAGGGGGTGATCACGTGCTCATGCTCAAAGAGCAGCACGGTACACTCCTCTGCCGCCACCGCCTCCTGCACCCAGTCCGGATCCGCCAGCTTGTCCTGGGGAGCGCCCAGCCCGTCAATACGGTGGAGCAGCTCCCGCTGGAAAAAGCCGCAGCCGAACATCTCGGGGGCCTCCAGCCGGGCAATGGTACGCTCCTCTCCTCCGGCCCGGGAGACCACGTCCACCCGGCCCTCCAGCACAAGGCCAATCTTTTTTTGATAGTCGCCGCTGTTCAAAATGACCTCGCCCTTGGCATACTGCCTGCGCTGGGTGTACAGGCAGCCCAGCAGCTCCTCCATATTCTGTTCAAACACGCCCTGAAACACCGGCAGGGCCAGCAGCGCCCGGATGTCCAGCTCTTCCACGTCAAACGCCTCCCGGAAATGAATTCCATTTTTCTGTGGTGACCATTATAGCAGAATCCTGTCCCGGACACAACGGGGTATTTCAGGACGGCAGGATCTCCAGATGGGTCAGCAGGGAGCAGAGCAGCGCCGCGGCCTCCTCCCGGGTGGTGACGCCCTGGGGGGCGATCTCGTCCAGCGGAGCCCAAAGCAAGCTTACTGCGTTGCCCATATAGCCCTCCCAGCTCCGGGTGAGCGTCCACAGGCCCTCCTGGGCCCAGCCGGCATAGGCCTGCGCACCCTGCTCCAGCAGGGCGGCGTCAAACTCCTGGGCGGACTGGGCTACTGCCAGGTTCAGCCGCTGGGCCAGACGGCCGGCGATGGTAATGAACTGCTCATGGGTCACCGGGTCGTCGGGGCGGAACAGGCCGTCTCCCGTTCCCTCCACCAGTCCCAGGTCGGTGAGGGCGTTGACCGACTGGGCGTACCAGGAGCCGGCGGGCACATCGTCAAACAGCTCCGTCTGGGCGCCGGGCTTACAGTGGAGGGCCTGCGCCAACAGAGCGCACAGCTGGGCGCGGGTCAGGGTGCCCGCGGGGTCAAAGCTGCCGTCTCCCGATCCGGTCACAATACCGTAGGTGCCCAGGGTGTCAATCTCCACGGCGAAGGGGCTCTCCCCGCTGTCGGAGAAGCCCCGGCTGCGGTAGCCCTCCAGCCCCAGCTCCTCCGCCAGGGCCCGGGGCGTGACGGCCGTCCACCCCGCCTGTGTCCCCACATACAGATCCGTCTCAGGAGGGATGGCCTCCAGCAGGGCGGTAAAGGCCGCCCGCCACTGGCTGTCAGCCAGTCCCTGCTCCAGGTCGATGTACCAGCGCCAGCCCATGTCCAGCCGGGCATGGCCCTCCGTATCCGCCCCAGGATCCGAGGCGGAGAGCAGCAGAGCCACCGCCGGGGCCAGCTCGTCCGGGACAACGAGATCGGGAATAATACCCACCGTATCGGTAGTGCTGCCCGAAGCGGAGTAGAAGCGGAAGGTGGTAATCTTCATCCCGTCCCCGTCCGTAAAATAGTCGGGAAGGGCGCTCTCATCCAGCACAATCTGCCCTACCCCTTTTCCGTAGGTGCGCTCTCCCACCACAATACCCCGGTTGTAGTCCTGAATCCCGGCGGCAAAGAGCTCGGAGGCGCTGGCGCTGCCGCCGTTGGTGAGCACAATCACCGGCGCTTCCGTCTTCCTCTGGCTGTTGCTGCCGTAAACTCCGCAGGCCCCCGTGCTGTCCTGGAGGTAGGCCAGCGGCTCCTGGCCTGTAAAGGCGCCTGCGCTGTCAATGGCGGCGGCCACCTCGCCTCCCGGGTTGTCCCGCAAATCCACAATCCAGCGGTCCGCCTGGCTGCCGTAGGTCTCAAAGGCCTGGGTGAAATGGCCCACGGTATCACCGCCGAAGGTGGTGCAGCTGATATACCCCACATGGCCCTCCAGCAGCTCGCTGTCCGTGGAGGGGATAATCACCTGGGCCCGGGTGAGGGTCACGGTGCGGGTCTGCCCCTCCCGCCGGTAGGTAACGTCAACCGTAGTGCCCGTCTGACCCTGGAGCATCCCAGAGAGCACCTCCAGCGCCAGCCCGGCGATGGGAGTGCCGTCCACCGCGGTGATCAGATCCCCCGCCGCCAGTCCCCCGGCCTGGGCGGGGGAGTTGTCGTAGACCTCCAGAATCAGGCTGCCCTCGTCGGTCATGGAGCAGAGCACCCCGATGCCCGTGATGTCCTGGTCCACCATGGAGGAGAGAAAGGCCTGATACTCTTCTGCGGTAAAGTACTGGGTGTAGGGGTCCCCCAGCGCCTCCAGCATGGCCTCCACCGTGGGCTGGCTGAGCACCTGTTCCGGCACCGGATCAATGTAGTACTCCTCCAGCAGCTCCCCCGCCTGCTGGGTGGTGAGCGCCTGGGCGGCGGGGAGGGACAAAATGGCCAGTACCACCAAAAGGGAGAGCAGCCGGCGGCGGATTGTGTGTTTCATGGGGGTTCCTCCTCAGAGTAAACTTATGTCACCCACAGCGCTCCAAAAGGAGCGCGTGCGAAAAAACGCGGTGTGGGTATTATTTTACATCAAAATGGGAACGGACACAATGCCCGTTCCCATTTTGTATTCATTTGTCATTATTTGCATCCGCCCAGCCGACAGATTCCGCGAGGGCCCGGGATGGGGAAGCAGCTCACTGTCCCGGAATTATGTTATCTCCGGCAACCCGGCGTCATGTTACGCCTCGCCCAGAATCCTCACAGCCGTACCGTAGGCGGTAACCTCGGCGGCGCCCTGCATCACCGAGGAGGTGGCATAGCGGATACCTATCACGCCGTCGGCTCCCAGGCCGCCGGCCTCGCCCACCATGCGGTCGGTGGCAATCTGTCTGGCCTCGACGAGCATATCCGTATAGCTTCTGATCTCCCCGCCCACCAGGGTTTTCATGCCGGCCATAAAGTCGTTGCCCACATGCTTGGACTGCACTACGCTCCCCTTCACCAGTCCAAGGGCCTGAATCTTCTTTCCGGGAACATGGTCAATGGTAAGAAGCAGCATGTTCTTTCCCTCCTTAAATTGGGTCGTCTTCCGCTGTTCCTGCACCGATAGGGTATCCCCAAGCCTGGGAAAAGTCAACCCCCTTTCTCCCTGGAAAAAGCGAAATGTGCCGGTCAAAAAATGCCCGGTTTTGTTTGTAAGAAAAATGTGGTATACTGGTGTGCGTAACACAGGGGAGAGGTGCTGTGCAGCCATGAATATGCGCCGTCTGATCCGGGACAGCCGGTGTCCCGCAAGCAGGCCGCCTGACTGCGGCCATGCGTAAACTGGTCTGCTTTGCCCTGCCCTTTTCCGCGGCCATCTTTCTCGCCGTCTATCTGCTGCCCCAGGGGGCGCTGCTCCCGGCTGGGATCGGCTGCACTGCCGCCGGGGTGGCTGGGCTGGCCTGGAAGGGCGGCCGCCGGCTGCGCTGGATTCTCCTCTGCGCCGGGCTGGCTGCCGGTCTGGCGTGGAGCTGGGTCTACGGGGCGGTCTTTCTCCAGCCGGCCAGAGAGCTGGATGGGGAGAGAGGAGAGATTGACGCCCTGGTGACCGGCTGGCCCCAGCCCGCCTCCTACGGCAGCAGCGTACAGATTCTGATAGAGACGGATACGGTGGGACTGACCGCCCGGCTGTACCTCTACGAGGAGGATCTCCAGCTGCGCCCCGGAGATCAGATCCACCTGGAGGCAAGCCTCCGCCTGGCCGACACCATGGCGGGGGAGGAGACCGACTACTATCTCTCCAAGGGGATCTCGCTCATGGCCTATGGGGAAGGGGAAATCACCGTCCAGCGGCCCGACCGGCCGGGAATCCGCCACTGGGCGGCCTATCTCTCCCAGGCTCTGAAGCAGAGCATTGCCCGGGCGGTGCCGGAGGACGCCGCCCCCATGATCACCGCCCTGGCCACGGGAGACCGCTCCACCCTGCCGGAGAATTTCTACTCCGCCATGCAGCGCACCGGGATCGCCCATGTGGTGGCGGTGTCCGGCATGCATGTCTCCTTCCTGGCAAACTTTGTGGCTCTGCTGCTGGGCAGGCGGCGACGCCTGGGCGCCGGGGTGGGTATCGGGCTGATGTTCTGCTTTGCGGCGGTGGCCGGCGGCACTCCGTCGGTGCTGCGCGCCGCCTTTATGCAGTCCATGCTGCTCCTGGCCCCGCTGCTGGGGCGGGAGGACGACCGGCCCACCTCCCTGAGCACGGTTTTGATGCTTCTTCTGCTGTACAACCCCTATGCCGCAGCCAGCGTCAGTCTGCAGCTCTCCTTCACCTCCGTGGCGGGTATCTATCTGATCACCTCGCCTCTCTACGCCGCCATGACCCGCGCCCTGCCCGCCTCCCCCGGCGGTCTGCTTCCCCGCCTGGGGTGCTGGGCGGCCCGTTTCGGAGCGGGCAGTCTGGCCACCACCCTGGGCGCGCTGGTATTCACCACACCCCTCACCGTCTTTTACTTCAGCTCGGTCTCCCTCATCTCGCCTCTGGCCAACCTGCTCACCCTGTGGGCGGTCTCGGCAGCCTTTCTGGGCGGGCTGTTCACCGCCCTGCTGGGGCTGGCCCTGCCGAATCTGGCCGGGGCGGCGGGGTGGCTGTGCGCTTGGCCGGTGCGGTACATCCAGGGGGGGATCACGCCCCTGTCCCGCCTTACCTTTTCCGCGGTATCCACGGATACAGTCTATCTGCGTCTGTGGCTGCTGCTGGTCTATGTCATCCTAGGTATTCTCTGCCTTTCTATCCTCCGGCGGCAGAGGCTGCGCCCCGTCTTTCCTGTCTGCCTGTGCGCTGTTACTCTGGCTGCCGCGCTGCTGGCCAACTCTCTCACTCTCTTCCGGGGCGGCATCACCGCGGCAGTACTGGATGTGGGGCAGGGCCTCTCGGTGGCCCTCACCTCCCGGGGCCGCACCGCTCTGGTGGACTGCGGCGGCTACCAGGCCGGTGAGATCGCCGCCGACTACTTTCAGGGAATGGCCGCGTCACAGGTGGACGTGCTGGTGCTCTCCCACTATCACGCCGACCACGCCAACGGGGTCTCCGCCCTGCTCAGCCGCATGCCGGTGGAGCTGCTGGTGGTGCCCGACGTGGACCCGGAGAGCGAGCTGCGGGCGGAGATTCTCGCCCTCGCCCGGAAGGAGGATGCAGAGGTCCGCTTTGTGACGTCCGACACGTCCATAGAGCTGGGCGATGTGACGCTGCAGATCTATCCGCCCCTGGGGGACGGAGGGGCCAACGAGGAGGGACTGTCCGTATTGTGCACGACGGGGGAATTTGACGCGCTTATCACTGGGGATATGCCCAAAAGTGTGGAAAAGCTGCTTTTGGAGTACACCCAGCTGCCGGACATCGAGCTGCTGGTGGCTGGCCACCACGGCTCCAAGGACGCCACCTCCCAGGAGCTGCTGGACGCCCTGCTCCCGGAACATGCGGTGATCTCCGTGGGCTACAACAGCTACGGACATCCCGCCCAGGAGACCATCAACCGGCTGGCCGTATCCGGCTGCGCCGTCTACCGCACCGATCAGATGGGTACGGTGACCGTCACCGCCCGATAAGAGGAGATTTGATTATGCCACCCAAAAGCAAAGCGGACAACGCCTCCTACCAGAAGCTGAAGAAGGATATCAGCCAGAATACCATCGGCCCCCTCTACCTCTTCCACGGGGAGGAGACCTACCTGCGGGACTACTACCTGGGGCAGATGAAGGCCAGGCTCATCGGCGGGGGAATGGAGCAGTTCAACCTGCACACCCTGTCGGGCAAGGACTTTGACGTGAAGACCCTGGCCCAGATGATAGACTGTCTGCCCATGATGAGTGAGCGCACCATGATTGTGGTGAGTGACTATGATATCTACAAGGGGGATCGGGACGCTCTGGCCGCCATTTTGGACGATCTCCCCGAGTACGTGTGTCTGGTGTTTGTCTACGATCTTATCGCCTACAAGGCCGATGCCCGCACCAAGCTGGCCGCCGTGTTCAAGGCCAAGGGGAGCGTGGTGGCCTTCCACCGCCAGGAGCAGGGGGATCTGGTGGACTGGATTGCCCGCCGCTTCCGGGCCCTGGACCGGGATATCGGCACGGAGGACGCCAAATACCTCATCTTCCTGTGCGGCGATCTGATGACCACGCTGATCTCCGAGATCGGCAAGATCGGCGCCTACGCCCAGCACCACCGGGTCACCCGGGCGGATATTGACGCGGTGGCCACCCCCCAGCTGGACGCGGTGGTCTTTCAGATGACCGACGCCATCGCCGCCGGGAACTTTGACAAGGCGGCCGCCGTGCTGGGGGAGCTGCTCCACATGCAGCAGCACCCCATCATGCTCCTGGCCGCCCTGGGCCGGCAGATGCGCCAGCTCTACTCCGCCCGTCTGGCCATCCAGCAGGGAAAGAGCGCATCCTACCTGATGCAGCTGTGGGGAATGCGCTCCTCCTACCCGGCGGAGAAGCTGATGCAGGCGGCCCGGCGCTTCTCTCTGGAGTGGTGCCGCCGGGCGGTGATCAAATGCGGCCAGGCCGACCTGACCATGAAGTCCACCGGCTCGGACGGGGAAGATCTGCTCATCGCTCTGCTCATGGAGCTGGCAGTGAAGAAGGGGGCTTAAAGCTATGCTCCACATCCGGGAGGCCATTGTGGTGGAGGGACGGTATG
>CALWWS010000178.1 GCA_944385305.1 uncultured Oscillospiraceae bacterium
AGCCTGCTCCCACCGATCTCCCCAGCGCAGCGCCAGCAGAAATACCGCGATACCAGCCCCACACAGGAGGACTACTCCCCACGGAGGAATGGACAGGATACCGCCTCCCAGGGCACATGCCGCCAGCAGGCCCCAGGGCCGGGTAAAGAGCACAATCAGCAAAAAGCGGGGAAACGGAATATCGGTCAGCCCCGCCAGAATGCAGATGAGATCGTCGGGGAAAAAGGGAAACAGAAAGACCAGAATTAAAAAAATATCCCGCTTGCGGCGGATTACCTCCAGGTACTTGTCCGAGATCTTTTGGCTCACCAGCCGCCCGGCAAAGGATTGCCCCAGCACCCGGGCCAGCCAGAATACCAGCACGGAGCCGGCATACACAGCGGCAGCGGTGAGGAGAAAGGAGGACCAGACCCCGAAGAGCATCCCGCCCGCCAGAGCGGTGATGTTGCTGGGAATGGGTGCCAAAATGACAGAGGCAAGCTGAATGAGAAAGAAAATCAGGTGGGAAAAGGGGGCAAAGCGGACAATATAGTCCTGCATCGCCTCCATCGACCCCACACAGGCAAAAAAGCCGGTGCGCCACAGCAGAAGCACGCAGCCGCCCAGTACCAGAATGGTAAAAAGCAAAATCAGCCGCCGGCCGTGCCGCTCCATGTATGCTCCCTCCTCCCGCTGTATCGGTTTTAACCATTTTATCACAGACAGGAGACCGCATTCCTTTCTATTTCTTTAAAATGTGCCATAAAAACAAAAAATCCACACCGCATGGTGTGGCTCTTTCGCAGATAGACTTACCGCTGACTGGGAATCACCTGGCCGTCACTCTCGAAAATCAGATCGTCCACATCCATGGCACTGTTCACAGAAAACCATACCATATTTATCTACCTCCTTTCCTTATGTTGCATTCAGTTTACACCATTCCGTCAGAGATTTCAAGTGTCAATTGTAAAATTCACATAAAATTCATAATCGAGCATTGTAAAATTTGCCCGATGTGTCTGAAAATCTGTCGATGAAAAGCTCTTGCCAAATCTATGGAACTATGCTATAATTCCATAGTCAGCCGGTGTGCAGGTATAGTTCAGTGGTAGAACGTCAGCTTCCCAAGCTGAATATGGGAGTTCGATTCTCCTTACCTGCTCCAGAAAGAAAGACGCGACAAAAGTCGGGTCTTTCTTTTTTTCTTTCTGGGGCCAATAAGGATGCAACTCGTGGGCAAGCTACCCTCGGAGGTGAATCCTATGGAGCCCACATACAGTGATATGTACGTTCACTTAAAAGAAGATCCCGCCATGGAGGAGTATTTCTCCAAGCTCCCCGGCTATATCCAGGCGCAGATCCGCGCCCGCAAGCACCAGCCCGCCAATCTGGAGGAGCTCAAGCGCATGGCACAGGAGGCCGAGCAGGTCTTCTGACGCTCTGCGCCCCTGTCTCCGGCGGGCCATACAAAACTGCCGGAGCGCAGAGAGGTCTGTTTTCCAATCGTTTTTCCTCACGTCCGGCGTGTATTTTCCGCAGCTGGTGGAACTCTAATCCCGAGGTGATACCATGGCAAAGCAAGGCATGGCGCGTCCTGACTGGACGCACACACAGCCCCATAACACCGCCTCGCCCGTGCCTGAAATTCAGGGCAAGGCAAAGCACGGCCACCAGGAGGCCCCCCCTGTGATCTCCGGCACGTCCGGGCCCCAGATGAAGGTCTACCATCAAAAGCCCCTGCCCAAAAACGCCTACCGGCAATTTGGCAGCGATCTGGCCCAGGACAACCCGGAAAACGACATCCCCGCCGCCGACCTGGAGGACATGTAGCCCGATTGGGGGCAGCGCCCAGGCTTAGGAACAGCCGCGAATCGACGAAACCCGCCAGGATCCTGAATATTCAGGGCCCTGGCGGGTTTCTCTGTACCCAACAACACTTCATGCCGCAAAAGCCGGGACCCAGGTCCAGCTCCGGCTGTATCCGGGCTGCGGCTTACATGCTCTCGTGGAAGGTGCGCTTGATGACCTCCAGCTGCTGCTCCCGGTTCAGGCGGCTGAAGTTCACCGCGTAGCCGGAAACCCGGATGGTAAGGGTTGGATACTTCTCCGGGTGCTCCATGGCCTCCTCCAGAAGCTGGCGGTTCATCACGTTCACGTTCAGGTGGTGAGCCCCCTGGGTGAAGTAGCCGTCCAGGATAGACACCAGGTTGTCCACCCGCTCAACCTCCGTCTTGCCCAGGGCCTGGGGCACGATGGAGAAGGTGTTGGACACCCCGTCCTGACACACCGCCCGGTAGGGGATCTTGGCCACCGAGTTCAGGCTGGCCAGCGCCCCGTTTACGTCCCGGCCGTGCATGGGGTTGGCGCCGGGGGCGAAGGGCTCCCCGTCCTTACGCCCGTCGGGGGTGGCCCCTGTCTTTCTGCCGTACATCACATTGCTGGTGATGGTGAGGGCGGAGAGGGTGTGGATGGCGTCCCGGTAGAGGGGATGCTTCTTCAGCTCTGCGGAGAAGTAAGCCACCAGCTCCACCGCGATGTCGTCCACCAGGTCGTCATCGTTGCCGTACTTGGGGAAATCCCCCTCCACCTCAAAGTCCACGGCGATACCCTGCTCGTTGCGGATGGGACGCACCTTGGCAAACTTGATGGCGGACAGGGAGTCGGCGGCAATGGACAGCCCCGCCACGCCGAAGGCGGCCAGGCGATCCACCAGGGTGTCGTGGAGAGCCATCTGGCTGCTCTCGTAGGCGTACTTGTCGTGCATGTAGTGGATGATGTTGATGGTATCCACATAGAGGGCGGCCACGTAGGCGAGCACCTTCTTATAGTTGCCCAGCACCTTGGGGTAGTCCAATACCTCGTCCCGGTCGGGCTCGATGTCCGGCACTACCTTGGTCCCCTTCTTCTCATCCACCCCGCCGTTGATGGCGTAGAGCAGGCTCTTGGCCAGGTTGGCCCGGGCGCCGAAGAACTGCATCTGCTTGCCCCCCGCCATGGCGGACACGCAGCAGGCGATGCAGTAGTCGTCCCCGTACATGGGGCGCATCAGCTCGTCGCTCTCATACTGGATGGAGTCGGTCTGAATGCTCATGTCCGCGCAGTAGCGCTTAAAGCCGGCGGGCAGATCCTTGCTCCACAGTACGGTGAGGTTGGGCTCGGGGGCAGTACCCAGGTTGGTGAGGGTGTGGAGCATGCGGAAAGAGTTCTTGGTCACCAGGGTGCGGCCGTCGATGCCCATGCCGCCGAT
>CALWWS010000179.1 GCA_944385305.1 uncultured Oscillospiraceae bacterium
GGTGGATTACCGCTACCTGGAGCCTCCTGTGCGCAACGACGATCTGGCCCTCAACGACATTGCCAGGGGGGCGGCCCAGACCCTCTACGGCCCCGACATCCTGCGGCCCACCACTCTGGCCACCGGCAGCGAGGACTTCTCCTACATCATGGAGAAGATCCCCTCCTCCCTGTTCGTCTTCCTGGGCTGCTACGACCCGAACACCGGCTGCGTCCACCCGGTGCACAATGAAAAGTTCAGGATCAAGTAGGGCATCCTCCATATAGGTGCCGCTCAGTACGCACAGTTTGCCGCCGATTATCTGGAGAAGACCGCGGGAGGTGAAAAGGCATGAACGTGCAGCAGCTGGCTAAAGAGCAGGAGAATTACGTCATTGAAACCCGCCGCTACCTCCATGCCCACCCGGAGGTGGGGGAGCACGAGGTGGAGACCACCCGCTTTATCGTGGGAGAGCTGGAGAAGCTGGGGGTCCCGGTGGAGACCTTTGAGGGGATCACCGGCTGCGTGGCCACCATCCAGGGGGGACAGCCGGGAAAAACGGTGATGCTCCGGGCGGACATTGATGCCCTGCCCATCCAGGAGGAGCCGGGCAAGAGCTACTGCAGCCTTAACCCCGGGGTGATGCACGCCTGCGGCCACGACTGTCACACCGCCATGCTCCTGGGGGCGGCCCGCATCCTGTGGGCGCACCGCCAGGAGCTGAAGGGCACCGTGAAGCTCATCTTCCAGATGGCCGAGGAGATCGGCCGCAAGTCGGAGGAGTACGTGAAGCGGGGAGCACTGGAGGGAGTGGACGCCATCTTCGGCATGCACGTCTGGCCCTCCATGGACGTGGGCACCGTCAACTTTGAGGGTGGGGAGCGCATGGCCTGCAGCGACCGCTTCACCATCCAGATCAAGGGAGAGCTTTCCCACGGCAGCGCCCCCCACCTGGGCAAGGACGCCATCCTGGCCGCCGCCGCCTCGGTGATGGCCCTGCAGTCCATCCCCAGCCGGCAGAATAACCCCCTCAACTCCCTGGTGGTCACCGTGGGCATGATGAACGGGGGCACCAAGGAGAACATCCTGTGCGACCATGTGGAGCTGGTGGGCACCGTGCGGGCCTTCAACCGGGAGTTCCGCAAGAGCATGCCCCAGCGTATCCAGCAGGTGGTGGAGCAGGTGGTGGCCGGCTACGGCTGCACTGCCGAGTGCGACTACTACTTCGGCCCCAGCCCCCTCATCAACGACAGCGAGCAGCTCAACCGCCTGGCCCAGGGTGCTGCCGAGAAGATCATGGGGGAGGACAGCCTGGTCCCCTGCGTCAAGACCCTGGGCGCCGAGGACTTCAGTGTCTACATGGAGCACATCCCCGGAGTGTACGGCTACCTGGGTATCCGGAACCGGGAAAAGGGCATCGAGTGCATTGCCCACCATCCGGGCTTCAAGGTGGACGAGTCGGTGTTCTGGATGGGCGCCGGCATCTACGTCCAGTTTGCCGTGGACTACCTGGAAGAAAACGCTTAAACGAGCAAAAAAGCAGCGCCCCGTACCGGGGCGCTGCTTTTTTATGCTGGAGCATCAGCCGCTGATCTTCTTCACATACTCCTTGTAGCTCTCCTTGGTGTAGGGCGCCTGGTAGCCGTCCACGATCTTCTTGGCCTCGGCCCCGCCGTCCTTGAGCAGGCGGTAGGCCAGAAGGGCCATCATCTTGGCGGGGAGGATGTGGGCCACGTCGGGGTCAGACACCTTGTAGTCCTTGGAGTGCAGGTCCCCGGTGCTGCCGCCGAAGGTGAAGTTCAAAACGGGCATCACGGCGAACAGGTCACCCACGTCGGTGCTGGCGGTGTTGCAGGCCCCGTCGGGGATGGAGACCACTTTGTACTTGTCCCCCAGCAGGGCAGCGGCGTCCCACATCACCTGGTCGGGCAGGCGCTGGGGACAGGGCGTATAGCCCTGGGCGTTGACGATCTCCGCCTCACAGCCGATGGCCATGGCCGCTCCCTTGAAGCAGTTGTCCACCTGCTCGCTCACATGCTCAATGGCGGGCTGGTTGTTGGCCCGGACCATCATATCCACGATGGTCTCGCTGGGCACGATGTTGATGGCCTCGCCCCCCTTGCGGATGTAGGGGTGGACCCGGACGCAGTCCTTCTCCTGGAAGGTCTCCCGCACCATACCCAGGGCGGACATGCCCAGGCAGGCGGCGTTGAGGGCGTTGATGCCCATGTGGGGGGCGGCGGCGGCGTGGGCGGCCCGGCCGTGGAGGTAGACCGTCTTGCCTACAAAGCCGGTGCAGGCGCTGTTGCCCAGCACCAGGTCGGCCCCGGAGTCCCGGTCCACCATGAGGGAGTGGGTGGTGACGGCCAGGTCGATGTCGTCAAACTCACCCCGGCGCAGCAGCTCGCACTTGCCGCCGGCACAGTGGACGTCGTGGGAGGCACGGACCTCCTCCCGCACGGAGGCGTCCTGGAACTCCTCGGCGGGGACGGCGAAGATGGTGGCGGTGCCGTCCAGGCTGGCGGCCACCTCCGGGTCGCTGAGAGCCAGGGCGGCTCCCAGCATGCATACGATCTGGGCGTAGTGGCCGCAGGAGTGGGCGAAGCCCAACTCAGTGGCGTCGGGGTGGGTGGGGCAGGCCAGGCCGTCCAGCTCGCCGATGAGGGCCACGTTGGGGCCTGTCCCCTTGCCGATGGCGGCCTTCACGCCGGTGATGGCCAGACCCTCCCGGGGCTCCAGCCCCAGCTCCTTGAGAAAGTCGGCCACCAGCTTGGCGGTGCGGTACTCATGGTAGCCCTGCTCGGCGTGGTGGAAGATATCGTCGGCCAGAGCCTGAAGGCGGGGGGCGTTGGCGTCGATGAGGGCGAGGATCTTTTCTTCGATGCGGTCCATAATGATCTTGACTCCTTTGTGATATGGTGATAGGGCGGGCTCACCCTTGGGAGAGGGCCGCCCAGACGGTATCCACGAATGGGATGAGCAGGACGCAGGCCAGCACGCCGCAGGCCAGGATCAAAGCCAGCTCCCGGCTGGTGAAGGGGGCCTTTTTCCACAGCCTGGGGCCCGAGAGGCAGGCAATGTAGTACAGTGCCACGCCGGCCACCCCCGCGGGGTAGGGGGCGCCGCCGGAAGGGAGCAGGCACAGCATCCCATCCAGCAGGGATAACAGAGCGGCAAGGAGGAGCAGCCGGTTTTCCAGCTTGACCTGGGTCTGGGGCAGGTCGCTCCGGCTCCGCCGGCCCTGGGCCTGGGTGAGCACGGCGCAGATCAGGGCCCAGCACAGCAGCACCCGGCCTAGAACGGTCCATATC
>CALWWS010000180.1 GCA_944385305.1 uncultured Oscillospiraceae bacterium
GGGGTGGCCGACCGCTCCAAAATTGTGCTGGCCATCTCCTTTGGCACCGCCGGCTTCCACATCGATGAAAACGGGGTGCTGCTGGAGGGTACGGTCTACCACCCCTCCCTCTCCGTCCTTACCGGCCGCCTGGCCCAGCCGGACACCCAGGTTACATACAGCGAGAAGTACCGCAACCCCGCCGCGGTCTACACCACCGAGGACGGGGAGCGCTACCGGGTGTGGTATGAGGACGCCCGGAGCGTCACCGATAAAATTGTCCTGGCCCGCATGTTCGGCATCACCGGCGTCTCCCTGTGGCGGGTGGGCACCATCCCCGCCGCCCAGGGCTACGACGTATGGTCTGCCGTGCTGGCCCAGCGCAGATTGACAGTGGGGCCGCAGATGCAGATAGGGAGGACGCTGCTGTGAAAATAGACTGGAAGCACTGGGCCAAGGAGTGGTTTTGGCTGACCCTGGGCACCGCCATGGTGTCGGCAGGCGTGTATTTTTTCAAATTTCCCAACAACTTTTCCATGGGCGGCGTCTCCGGCCTGGCCATCCTGCTGGGCGAGCTGGTGAAGGTGCCCGGCCTGACCCCCTCGGTGTTTAACTCTATTATTAATGTCATCTTTCTGGTGCTGGGCTTCTTTCTGCTCAACCGGGGCTTTGGATTTCGGACGGTGTACTGTTCCCTGCTCTACTCCGGCCTGGTGCAGGTGTTTGAGTGGGTGTTCCCCCTGAACGCCCCTCTGACCAACCAGAAAATACTGGAGCTCTTCTTTGCCGTCCTCCTCCCCGCCATTGGCTCAGCCATCCTCTTTAATATCAACTCCTCCACCGGCGGAACCGACATTGCCGCCATGATTTTGAAAAAGTACACCGGCCTGGACGTGGGCAAGGCCCTGCTGTGCTCCGACGTGGTCATTGCCGCCGCCGCCCTGGTGATCTTTGACATCGAGTCCGGCCTGTGCTCCCTGCTTGGCCTGCTGCTCAAATCCGTACTGGTGGACAATGTGATTGAGTCCCTCAACCGCCGCAAGGCCTTTTTCGTGGTCACCTACTGTCCCCAGGACGTATGCACCTATGTGACCAATACGCTCAAGCGGGGCGCCACCGTCTGGCAGGCCCAGGGGGCCTACACTCATGAGACCCACCACGTGGTGCTCACCGTCCTCTCCCGGGGCCAGGCGGTGCTGCTCCGCCGCCATCTCAAGGAGATTGACCCCCACTCCTTTATGATTGTGGCCAACTCCAGCGAGATCTTCGGCAAGGGCTTTCTGCGTGCCTGACTCCCCGTATTCCCCAATAGACTCCCATAATTTGTAAAATATTTCCCACTCGACAAAGCTCCCCCTTCTTTGCAGTTTTATGTGGTAATATATGGTTATCACAACACCGTTCTACTGCAAAGGAGGGGGCTTTATGCCGCTGGTTCGCAAAAAAGGGCTCTTTGAGAGCAACCGGGTGCTCTTTCTCCCGGTCTCCACTATTTCCCCCAACCCGGGACAGCCCCGGAAATGTTTTTCCCAGGAGGGCCTGGAGGAGCTGGCAGCCAGCATCCGGGAGCACGGGGTGCTCCAGCCCCTCTCCGTGCGCAAGGCCGCCGGCGGGTATGAGCTTATCTCCGGGGAGCGGCGGCTGCGGGCCGCCCGGATGGCCGGTCTGCAGGAGGTGCCCTGCATTGTGGTCAGCGTGGACAGCGAGGGCTCCTCCCTGCTGGCCCTGGTGGAAAACCTTCAGCGCCGAGATCTGGACTTTGTGGAGGAGGCCGCCGCCCTGGCCAAGCTCATCCGCACCTATGACCTCTCCCAGGAGGAGGCGGCCCGGCGCATCGGCAAGTCTCAGTCCGCGGTGGCCAACAAGCTGCGGCTGCTCCGCCTCTCCCCCCAGGTGCTCACCCTGCTGCGGGAGTATGGCTGTACTGAGCGCCATGCACGGGCCCTTCTCCGTCTGGAGGGAGAGGATCGCCAGCTGGCCGCCGCCCGCCATGTGGTGGAGCACCGCCTCACCGTGGCTAAGACAGAGCAGTACATCGACCAGCTCCTGGCCCGGGCGGAGCGGGCCAAAAAGCGCAAGCCGATCATTCTGGTGAAGGACGTGCGTTTTTTTCTCAATACCGTCACCAAGGGGCTGAATCTGATGAAAACTGCCGGGGTGGACGCCGCCTGCGCCCGCCAGGACACGGAGGACGCCATTCTTCTCACCATCCGCATTCCCAAACAGGCCGGGGGCTAGTCCTCTCTTTTACGGCGATGTTTCACGTGAAACATCGCCGTATTTTTTCTGTATGTGTTGAAATGCGGACTGCCCCGCATTATAATAGGAACTGTCCGTTTTGGAACTGGAAAAAAGGCAGGTGCGGCTATGGCCAAGACCATTGCAATTGTGAATCAAAAGGGCGGTGTGGGCAAGACCACCACCTGTGTCAACCTGGCGGCGGGGCTGAAAAACCAGGGCTGCCGGGTTCTGGTGTGTGATTTTGACCCCCAGGCCAACACCACCTCCGGCTTTGGGGTGGATAAGGCCGTCTCCCCCAATATTTACGACGTGCTGCTGAACGGGGCGCCCAGCGAAAAGGCGGTGGTCAACACCCCCTACGGGGATGTGCTTCCCTCCAACAAAGCGCTGGCCGGCGCCACCATTGAGATGATCGGGGTGGAGCGGCGGGAGTATCGCCTCCAGGAGGCCCTGGCCCAGCTGAGCCAGAATTACGACTACATTTTTATTGACTGTCCCCCCTCGCTGGAGCTGCTTACCCTTAACGCTCTGTGCGCGGCGGATACGGTGCTGGTGCCCGTACAATGCGAGTACTACGCCCTGGAGGGCCTGTCCGATCTGCTCTCCACGGTGCGCATTGTCAAGCGCTCCCTCAACCCCAAGCTGGCCCTGGAGGGGGTTGTGCTCACCATGTACGACGGACGCACCAACCTCTCCATGCAGGTGGCGGAGGAGGTCAAGCGCCACTTCCCCGGCCAGGTGTACGCCACGGTGATCCCCCGCAATGTCCGCCTCTCCGAGGCCCCCAGCCACGGCAAGCCGGTATTTGCCTACGACGGGCTCTCCCGGGGCGCGGAGGCCTACAGCGCCCTGGCCCAGGAGCTTTTGGAACACAACAGAAAGGACTGATTGATTTATGGCATTGGAACGGGGTCTGGGCAAGGGGCTGGGCGCTCTGCTGGGCGACGCCGCTCTGCAGGCCCAGGAGGGGGGCTCCCTCTCTCTCCCCATCTCCCAGGTGGAGCCCGGCCTGAAGCAGCCCCGCAAACGCTTCGACGACGAGGGGCTCCAGGATCTGGCCGACTCCATCCGAATCCACGGGGTAATCCAGCCCCTCACCGTACGCCGCCTGTCCTCGGGCTACTACCAGATCATCGCCGGGGAGCGGCGCTGGCGGGCGGCCAAGCTGGCCGGTCTTACCGAGATACCAGCGGTGATCATCGAGGCGGACGACCGGAAGGTGATGGAGCTGGGGCTGATTGAAAACCTCCAGCGAGAGGATCTCAACCCCATTGAAGAGGCCAACGGCTTTAAGGTGCTCATGGAGGAGTACGGCCTCACCCAGGAGGAGGTGGCCCGTCAGGTGGGCAAGTCCCGCCCGGCGGTGGCCAACGCCCTGCGGT
>CALWWS010000181.1 GCA_944385305.1 uncultured Oscillospiraceae bacterium
GCCGCCGGAGCCGAAGGCGATAATCAGCAGCACAATGAATACCACCACAAACACCTTGGCAACCGTACTGTACTGGCGCTTGAGGTAGGCGTTTGCGCCCTCGCGAATGGATGCAGCGATTTTCTGCATGCGTTCGGTGCCCTCCGAGAACTTGAGCACCTTGCGGCTCTGCGCCAGGGCGAAGAGCAGTGCGATGACCGCGCCCACGAAGCCGAGCCAAAAGAGGTTTTCGAACAACTTTCCCAACTCCTTTGTTTGGAAGCAAAATAAACTGATGCTTCCAGATTTCACAGACAAGCTCATTTTAGCGCATGGAGCGCGGGTTTTGCAAGGTGAACTTGCAAAACCACAGGAAAAAAACCGGAATTTTACGCTTTAAACAAATGTTAAATTTTAGCTATGAGCGTTTCCATGCACTTGTACTAAACAGTACAAGAATGGGTAGCACCTCCAGACGGCCGAGAATCATGCACAGGGAGAGCACAATTTTGGACAGGTGAGAGAAGGCGGCATAGTTGCCCATGGGCCCCACCATCTCCAGGCCGGGGCCCACGTTGCCGATGCAGGAGACCACGGCGGTAAAGGTGGTGCCGAAGGAGAAGTTGTCCAGGGCGACGATCAGGGTGCCTCCCAGGGTAATGGCGATGTAGGCGGCAAAGAAGATGAGCACGGAGCGCAGGGCGGGCTCCTCTACCACCCGGCCGTCCAGCTTGACTACGTTCACCACCCTGGGGTGGACCACCTGGCGGATCTCCCGGCGGATGCACTTGCACAGCAGCAGCACCCGGGAGCACTTGATGGCGCCGCCGGTGGACCCGGCACAGGCCCCCACAAACATGAGCAGCACCAGCAGCACCCGGGAGAACTCAGGCCACAGGTTAAAGTCGGTGCTGGCAAAGCCGGTGGTGGAGATGATGGAGGCCACCTGGAAGGCAGCGTGGCGCACCGACTCCCCGGGGGTGGCGTACATGTGGGCGATATTGATGGCAATGAGAACAATGGAGACGGCCACCAGGCCCAGGAAAAAGCGCAGCTCATCGCTCTTGAGGACCTGGCGCACCTTGCCGCACAGCAGCAGGAAGTAGAGGGCGAAGTTCACCGAGAAGAGGAGCATGAACACGGTGATGATGATCTCGATGGCCGGGCTCTGGTAGGCGGCCACCGACAGATTGCGGGTAGAGAAGCCGCCGGTGCCGGCGGTGGCAAAGGCGTGTACAATGCTGTCATACCAGGGCATGCCCGCCAGCTTCAGGCAAACGACCTGGGTGGCGGTGAGCACGCAGTAGATGCCATAGAGGATCTTGGAGGACTGGCTGGTCTTGGGCACCAGCTTGGATACCACGGGGCCAGGGCTCTCCGCCTTCATCAGGTGGAGGGTGCGCCCGCCCAGCCCGGGCAGCAGGGCGATGGTGAGGATGAGCACTCCCATGCCGCCCAGCCAGTGGACAAAGGAGCGCCAGAACAAAATCCCGCGGGGCAGGGGCTCGATGGCGGTGAGAATGGAGGCGCCGGTGGTGGTAAAGCCGGACACCGACTCAAAAAAGCAGTCCACATAGGAGGTGAACAGACCCAGCTCGGGGTACATCCGGCCGCAGAAGAAGAAGGGCAGGGCCCCGAAGGCGCCCACCAGAAGCCAGATGAGGGCCACGGCGAAGAAGCCCTCCCGGGGAAAGAAGTGGTCGTTGCTGCGGATGCGGGAGAGCAAAAGACCCACCACTCCGGTCAGGCCGATGGACAGCAGAAAGGGGAGGGGGCTCTCCCCGTAGAGGAGGCTTACCGCCATGGGGATGAGCATGGCCGCCGCAGCCACCAGCAGCACCTTGCCTGTCAGCTTGAAGACCAGTCTGAAATTCATGACCGGGCCCCCATATCCAGCAGAGACTCGTCGTAGATATCGTTGATATCCAGAATATGCTGGTTGCGGGAGACGATGATCACCGTATCCCCGTTTTGGATGGAGGAGGAGCCGTCGGGGATGATAATCCGGCTCTGGTGTACCAGCACGGCCACCAGAATCCCCCGCTTGAGCCGCAGATCCTTCAGCGCCACGCCCAGATGGCGGGTGGTCTCGTTGGCCACAAACTCCATGGCCTCGGCGCTGCCGTTGGCGATCTTATACAGGGCGTTCATCACGCTGCCCTTGGAGTTTTTGATACCCCGCACCACCTGGAGGATCTGGTTGGCGGTGATGAGCTTGGGGGAGATGACGCTGTCCAGCCCCACCGCCTGGGCGATACCCACATAGTTCTGACGGTTGGACTTGACGATGACCTTGCTCAGACCCTGCTGCATGGCATACAGGGAAATAATGAGATTGTCCTCATCCCGGTCGGTGAGGGCGATAAAGGCGTCGGCATTGGCGATGTTCTCCGACTCCAGCAGCTCCTCGTCGGTGCCGTCCCCGCAGATGACCGTGGTGCGGGGGAGCACCTCGCTGAGGTGGCGGCAGCGCTCCATCTGCTTTTCCACGATCTTTACCCGCATGCCCAGGTTCTCCAGGATTGCGGCGAGATAGTGGGTAATGCGCCCGCCGCCCACCAGAAATACGTCCTTAATCTTGGGGGCGTAGCGGCCCAGCATTTTGAAAAAGGCGTTGAGGCCCACAGGCTGGCCGATGATGTAGAGCCGATCGCCCACCTGGGGGACAAAGGAGCCGTCGGGGATGATGACCTCACCCTCCCGCTCGGCGGCGCAAAACAGCATGGGCAGCTCCTGCAGCCGGTGGGCCTGGGCGGAGAGCGGATGGCCCACAAGGAAATCGTCCTCCTGCACCCGGAAGCTGATGAGCTCCACCCGGCCGCGGTAAAAGGTCTCGATGTTGGCGGCGGGGGGGAAGCGGAGCAGCCGGGCGATCTCCACCGCGGTGGCGTTCTCCGGGTTAATCACCAGGTCGATGCCCAGCTCCTTTTTCAGGGTGGACAGCTCCAGCGCATACTCTACATTGCGTACCCGGGCGATGGTATACTTGGCCCCCAGGCGCTTGGCGGTGAGGCAGCAGACCATGTTCACCTCGTCCATGCTGGTGGCTGCGATGATCACATCCGCCGTATCCACCCCCGACTCCCGCAGGGCGCTGATAGAGGCGCCGTTTCCCTTGACGCACATTACGTCCAGTGCCTCCGAGGCCCGCTTGAGGGCGTCGTCGTTGGTATCAATGACAGTGATGTCGTGCTTCTCCTGGGAGAGGTGTTCGGCCAGGGTGAAGCCCACCTTGCCATCGCCCACGATAATGATTTTCAAACCAATTCATCCTTTCGGAACGGCCCCCGCCGCCCCACACACGTCTACAGCCCATATCTTACCCCAAACTTCTTCCAAATGCAACCGCCGGAATGCATTTTCATAAAAGAAGCCCCCCGGAGGAAACCGGGGGGCTTTGGCAGGCTTAAATGGTCCACTGGCTGTGGATGAGGCCCACCAGGTACCACTGGTTGTTATACGCCTCAAAGACCACCTTCAGGGAGCACCAGTCGTACCCCTCCATCTGGGGGTCCAGGCCGGGAAAATGGTACTCCACAAAGCGGCCGTCGGGGAAAGCGGCGGCCACATTTTCCAGGGCGTTGCCCAAGAGGTGAATGGTATCCACCCCGATCTGGGGGGCCTGGGTGTAGTCGGCGTTGAATACATAACTGGAAATGTACTCCTCTCCAGTCATGCGGATGGGGTCCCCCTTGCCGTCAATTACGCCCCAGGTATAGACAGTGGTATCCTCTCCCAGACCGGCCAGCTGCTGGGGAGTGAAGACCAGGTCGTATTCCCGGGTGACGGTGGAGTAAGGGGTAAAAGTCACCCCCGCTGTGGGATGTGTCAGCTGGGCCAGAGCGGCATAGTCCCGATCCCGCAGAGCCAGAAGCACCTGCCCACCCCGCTCCAGCAGGGGCAGATTATCCTGGGTGTCCAGCGCCTGGACGGTGGGGGAGGGGAGCGGGGTGGACGGCATGAGCGCAGATATGGCGGTGTTGGCCGGGGTGTCTGAATTGCGGCTGAGCTGGCCGGCTCCAAAGAGCAGGCTATGGCCGCCGGCAAAACCCAGAACCAGTCCCACAAGCAGGGCGGCTGCACACAACAGCACGGTCTTTTTCAATGGGATAACTCCCTTCAGGCAGATTCAAGACAACTCATTTTAAAAGAAGCAGGTGAAAAAAGCAACAACAAAAGGTTACAAAGCGGCGGGAAGCTTTGTACATCTTGCAAATTTTGGGGTAAGGGGCTATACTCTTAACTATCAGCAAAGCAGGAGGCGAGGCGAATGCGCCAGCGGGAGAGACAGTTTCATATCCAGTGCGCCCCGGGGGATGTGGGGCGCTACTGCATTTTGCCCGGCGACCCGGGGCGGTGTGAGGCCATTGCCGCCCACTTTGACCAGCCTGTGAAGGTGGGCGGCAATCGGGAGTTTACCACCTGGACGGGGAGTCTGCTGGGGGAGAAGGTCAGCGTGTGCTCCACCGGCATCGGCGGCCCCTCCGCCGTCATTGCCATGGAGGAGCTGCACAACATCGGGGCGGACACCTTTGTGCGGGTGGGCACCTGCGGTGGGATTGCCCTGCCGGTGAAGAGCGACGACGTGGTCATCGCCACCGGCGCGGTGCGCCATGAGGGCACCTCACGGGAGTACGCCCCCATTGAGTACCCCGCTGTGGCCGACTTCCAGGTGCAGCAGGCCCTGGTTGACGCCGCCCGGCAGCTGGGCAAACCGTGGCACGCCGGGGTGGTGCAGTGCAAGGACTCCTTCTACGGCCAGCACGACCCGGGGCGTATGCCCGTCTCCTACGAGCTGGAGCACAAGTGGCAGGCCTGGAAGCGGCTGGGGGTGCTGGCCTCCGAGATGGAGTCGGCCGCCCTGTTCTGCTGCGCCGCCGCCCTGGGGGTGCGGTGCGGGTCCTGCTTCCACGTGATCTGGAACCAGGAGCGGGAGGGAGCTGGCCTGGACCAGGCGGAGAGCCACGATCTGACCGCCGCCATCCAGGTGGGAGTGGAGGCCCTCAAGCTGCTCATCGCCCGGGACAGGGAAGCGGCGCAGTAGAGAAGCGGAGCAGAACGTCAAAAATTTGGGGCGGCAGGTTAAAAAAAGATCGCCACAGCCCCCGGCGTGTGCTATAATCCTGGGTGAAACTGAAAAAACAAGGAGCGTGAAGCCTGTGACCCCCATTGCACAAGAGAGCTTGAACTTCCACTATGAAAAGCGGGGCAAGCTGGAGGTAATTTCCACTGTATCGGTAAAGAACAGCCACGACCTGTCGGTGGCCTACACCCCCGGTGTGGCCCAGCCCTGCCTGGAGATTCAGAAGGACCCCAGCAAGTCCTATGAGCTGACCCGCCGGTGGAACCTGTGCCTGGTGGTAACTGACGGCACCGCCGTGCTGGGCCTGGGGGACATCGGGCCGGAGGCGGGTATGCCGGTGATGGAGGGCAAGTGTGTGCTCTTCAAGGAGTTCGGCGGGGTAGACGCCTTCCCTCTGTGTGTGCGCAGCAAGGACGTGGACGAGATTGTGCGCACCATTTCCCTTATTTCCGGATCTTTCGGCGGCATTAATCTGGAGGATATCTCCGCCCCCCGCTGCTTTGAGATTGAGCGCAAGCTCAAGGCCTGCTGCGATATCCCCGTGTTCCACGACGATCAGCACGGCACCGCTGTCATTGCCCTGGCGGGCCTGACCAACGCCCTGAAGGTGGTGGGCAAGCGGAAGGAGAATGTGCGGGTGGTTATCAACGGCGCCGGCGCGGCGGGAGTTTCCGTGTGCCATCTGCTGCTGGCCGCCGGCTTTGCTGATATCACCCTGTGCGACCGCACCGGGATCATCTACCAGGGCCGCATCCAGGGGATGAACGCCTACAAGGAGCAGATTGCCCAGGTGACCAACCGGGAGGGGCGCAAGGGCAGTCTGGCCGACGCCCTGGTGGGGGCCGACATCTTCCTGGGCTTCTCCACGCCCGGCCTGGTGACCACCGACATGGTGCGCACCATGAACCGGGACGCTATTATTTTCGCCTGCGCCAACCCCACCCCGGAGATCTTCCCCGATGAGGCCCGGGCCGGCGGGGCGGCGGTGATCGCCACCGGCCGCAGCGACTTCCCCAACCAGATCAACAACGTGCTGGTATTCCCCGGCGTGTTCCGGGGCACCTTTGACGTGCGGGCCAGCGACATTAACGACACAATGAAGGTGGCGGCGGCCCAGGCTCTGGCCTCCCTTATCGGGCCGGAGGAGCTGTGCGCCGACTACATTATCCCGGCCCCCTTTGACCCCCGGGTGGGCAAGGCGGTGGCCCAGGCGGTGGCCCAGGCCGCCCGTGATTCCGGCGTGGCCCGGATCTGAGTACTCCATATGAAAAAGGAGAGAGGACAGCTGTCCTCTCTCCTTTTATACATTTATATATGGTATATATGGATGGATTTATGGGTTGACGACATTGACCGGCCTGCCCTCCCGCCAGGCCCACAGATTGTCTGCCGCAATCTGCATCAGGCGGGTGCGGGCCTGGACCGGGGCCCAGGCGATGTGGGGGGTGATGATGCAGTTGGGCGCGCCGATGAGAGGGGAGCCTTCCCGGGGCGGCTCCTGGCACAGTACATCCAACCCCGCGCCGGCCACCTTGCCGCTGTCCAGGGCCGCGCGCAGATCGGCCTCCGCCACCAGGGGGCCCCGGGCGGTGTTGATGAGGATCACGCCGTCCCTCATCTTCTCAATGCTCCCGGCATGGATCATTCCCCGGCTGCGGTCGTTGAGGGGGCAGTGCAGGGAGATCACGTCGGACTGGGACAGCACCTGCTCCAGGGTGGCACCGGCGACAAATTCATCGCTGACCACCGG
>CALWWS010000182.1 GCA_944385305.1 uncultured Oscillospiraceae bacterium
CGGCAGGTGAAGGGGGGGTAGTGCACCCCCGGCTTGCCCCGGAAGGTGAGGTAGACCTCCATCATGGCGGTCATGTTGCGGTGCTTGTCCTGAATCCCCTCGCTGCACGCGGCGCTGCACAGCACCCGGGCGGCGGGGTAGGCCTCCCGCAGGGCCTCCAGCCCCGCCATGTGATCGCAGTGCTCGTGGGTGAGCAGCAGCCACCGGGGGGTGAGGCCGTGTTCCCGTAAAAGACGGGCGGGGCCCTGGGGGTGGTTGGGGTCAATCACCACGCAGGCCCCGCCCTGGGCAAGGACATAGCAGTTGCTCTCGGTCAGCGGATCGGTCCAGATCAGCAGATGGGACATGGGGCTTAGAGCTCCACGCCGTACTTGGCCAGGATCTCCATGCCCTTCTCGTAGGTGGAGAAGTCCAGCACGTCGGCGGTGTCCATGCTGATGCCGAAGGCCTCCTCCAGGGCGCTCATCAGATCCATGTGTCCGATGGAGTCCCAGGAGGGGATGCTGCGGTACTTCAGGCCGGGCAGCTCCTCCTGCTTCACCCGCAGATTTTCCCGCATAATCTTGTCGTAACGCTCCCGATTGGTCATGGTTGCTCTCTCCTTCTCGTTGTTCTTGTCAATTCAGCGCAGGGCGATGGTGATCTCCGCCTGGGCGGCCAGCACGCCGCCGGGGAGGAAGATCTGCCCCTGGCAGGTGGCCATGGCCAGCTCCTCCCGCTGGCGGAGGAGGGAGGCATGTACCTCCACCGTGTCCCCCGGCGCAATTTTGGCCTTGAACCGGGCGTGCTCCACCCCGGCCAGCAGGGGGGCCTTGCCCGCCCAGCGGGGCTGGGACAGGAGCAGCAGGTCGGCGGCCTGGGCCATGGACTCCACGGCGTACACCCCGGGCAGCACCGGCTGGCCGGGGAAGTGGCCCTGGAAGATGTGCCACGCCGGGTCAATGTATAGGCTGGCCACGCACTCCGAGCCGGGCACCAGCCGCTGCGCGCTGTCGATGAGCAGCATGGGGGGCCGGTGGGGCAGGATCTCCATCACCTGCTCCCGGGTGAGGGTATGGCCCTCGCTCCCGGCGGCCAGGGTGCGCAGCTTGTCCCGGGCGGGGAGCAGATCCGCCCCCGAGGCCACAAACACCTGCCGCTCGGCGGGCACCGCCAGGCCGGACACGTCGGCGCACCGGGCGGTGCAGCCGCACACCACCAGGGCGGCGGCGTAGGGGACGCCGTCCTGGGCGGAGACGAACTCCAGCTCGGGCAGGGCGGCGGCCAGGCGATCCACCAGGCTCAGCCGGTCGTACCGGGGGTTGCAGCCGCCGCAGTAGCGCACCCCCACTGTGGGTTTCTGGGACATGGCAATGCTCCTCTCTCCGGCCCAGGGGGGCCGTTCACCGGTATTGTAGCACAACCAAACCGGCAAGTCCACACAAACGCCGCCCCAACGGACAAAAAAGGGCGGGCGGACGTGTACACGTCCGCCCGCCCGGGAAAAGAGCCGGATCAATAGGCGCAGTGGAAGCGCTTCTCGAACTCTTCCTTCAGGCCGTCCTGGAAGTCGGGGTGGGCGATCTCGATGAGCGCCCGGGCCCGGTCCCGCAGGGTGTGGCCCTTCAGGTGGGCAATGCCGTACTCGGTGACCACATAGTCCACGTCGTTGCGGCTGGTGGTGACCGCCGCGCCCTCGTCCAGCAGGGGGACGATCTTGGACACAGTGCCCTTGGCGGCGGTGGAGGGCATGGCGATGATGGCCCGGCCGCCCTTGGAGAAGGCGGCGCCCCGGATGAAGTCCACCTGGCCGCCCACGCCGGAGATCTGCTTGAAGCCGATGCTCTCCGAGGCGATCTGGCCCATCAGATCCACCTGCACGCAGGAGTTAATGGACACCAGGTTGTCGTTCTTGGCCGCCACCACGGGGTGGTTGACATAATCAACCGGCAGCACCAGCACGTCGGGGTTGTGATCCACGAAATCGTACAGGCGCTTGGTGCCCATGAGGAAGTTGGCCACGTACTTGCCGGGGTGGAGGGTCTTCTTGGAGTTGTTGATCACGCCCGCCTCGGCCAGGGCCACCACGCCGTCGGAGAACATCTCGGAGTGGATGCCCAGGTCCTTCTTGTCCTTGAGGAAGAGGAGCACGGCGTCGGGGATGGCGCCGATGCCCAGCTGCAGGGTGTCCCCGTCGTTGATCAAGGAGGCGCAGTTGCGGCCGATGGCCTCCTCCACGGGCCCGATCTTGGGGGGGGCCAGCTCAATGAGGGGGGCGGAGTGCTCCACAAAGCAGGTCACCTTGTCCACGGGGATGAGCTTGCCGTAGGTGAAGGGCATCTGGTCGTTGACCTGGGCGATGACCGTCTTGGCGGTCATCACGGCCTCGTAGTCGTAGTCGGCGGACACGCCCAGGGAGCAGTTGCCCTCCTCATCCGGGGGGGTGAGGGAGACCATGGCCACGTCCACGGGCAGGGTGGTGTGGAAGAGCTGGGGAATCTCAAAGAAGAAGCTGGGGGTGTAGTCCCCCCGGCCGGAGAACACCGCCTCCCGGGAGCCGCCGCCCACAAACAGGGCGTTGTGGCGGAAGTTGGCGGCGTACTCGGGCTTGCAGTACTCGCACTTGCCCATGGCCACCATGTGGACGATCTCCACATCCCGGTAGTCCTGGGCGTGAGCCATCATGGCGTCCACCAGGAAGCTGGGCTCGCCGCAGGCGTGGCCGATGACCACCCGGTTGCCCGACTTGATCCTGGCCACCGCCTCGTCGGCGGACACCTTGCGGGATTCGTAAATTTCCTTCCAGTCAGCCATGATCCCTTACTCCTTGACGTGGGCCAGCTTCTTGGCCAGAGCCTTCTTCATGGGCAGGTTGCCCTGACGGGAGATCATGATGCGCTGGGCCTGGGGAGAGCCGGCGCCGTGCATGGACTCGGTGCGGTAGCC
>CALWWS010000183.1 GCA_944385305.1 uncultured Oscillospiraceae bacterium
CAGTGCAGGGCGGCGGCCAGGAGAAAGAGCAGCTTGCGCACAGCGTCCCTCCGGCGCAGGTGGGTGAGCTCATGGCGGAGCACCAGCCCCAGCTCCTCCCCCTCCGCCGGGATATCCGGCAGGAGGATCACCGGGCTCAGTATCCCCAGCACCATGGGGGAGGCCAGCCCCTCCGCCCGGGCCAGCCGGGGACGGCGGCAGCCCACCACAGCGGCAGCCCGCGCCAGCTCCGCCCGGATCTCCGGCGGGAGGGGCCTGGCCCGGCGCAGCAGCGCCCGGCGGGCGACGGCGTAGGAAATCCCGTGCCAGGCCAATACCGCTCCGCACCCCGCCAGCCACACCCAGGGCGCGGCCCCAAGAGCAAAAGCGGCGGGCGACCACGCCTTTTCCGCAGTCTCCTGCGTGCCGGACCTCCCCGGGGCGGCACTCTCCCCGCCGGAGGGCGGGGCGAGAACCACCGCTTCGGCGGGAGCCTCCAGAATCACCGCCGCCCGGGGCAGCGCCGGGGAAAAGGGGATCAGCAGCCGCAGGGCCAGCACCAGCCACAGGGCGGAGAGGGTTCCCGCCGCATAGCGTCTGCCCAGCCGGCCCGCCGCCAGCAGCAGGGGCAGCAGCACCAGGGAGGTGGTGAGGGAGACCGAGAGCACCCGGTAAAACAGCTCCTCCATCTCACTTCTCCCCCAGGGTGCCCAGATAGGTCCGCAGCTCCTCCACCTCTCCGGGGGAGAGCTCTCCCCCGTCGTACAGGGAGGCGGCAAAGGCCTTCAGAGACCCGGCGTAGAGCTTGCCCAACAGGTTTTTCCCCTCCTGCCGCTGGTACTCCTCCCGGGAGACCAGGGGGCGGTACCGGTTTGTCTTGCCCGCCTTCTCACAGGCGAGAAATCCCTTCTCCTCCAACCGCTTGAGGTAGCTGTGCAGAGCGCTGGCGGTAAGGGGCCGCTCCAGCCCGCTGTGGATCTGGGGGGCGGTCACCCCCTCCCCTCCGCTCCAAACCGCAAGCATGATATCCAGCTCAGACTCAGGCAGACGTCTGTACTCTTCCATGGCGCACCTCATTTTTGCATTTGCAGAAATTTCTGTGGTTTTATTCTACATTTGCAGAAGTCCTTTGTCAAGCATTTTCTGCAAATGCAAAAATAAAACCAAAAAAGGACGGGACGCCCATCCCCGGGCATCCCGTCCCTGTTCCGGCTTACTCAAGCAAAATAGAACAAAAGGTGTCCAGATCCATGTTGTTGAAGTAGCTGCCGATATCCGCATCCGCCAGGCGGGCGCGCACGTCCCGCTCCTCCAGGGTGCCGCCCACCAGGCGCCGGGCCAGTTCGCCGCTGTCCCCGTTGCCGAAGTAGTCCCCGTAAAAGGCCAGGGCCTGGATCACCCCGTCCTTCACGTCCATGTGGATCTCCACCTTGCCGCACCCCTCCACCCGGCGCTGCTTGCATATCTGGTAGGCGGGGGAGGCGCCGAAGTTCCACGACCACTGGTCGTACACCTGCTCCTTGAGCCGCTCCACCTGCGCCAGATCTTCCGCCGTCAGGGTATAGGGCTGGAGCTGATATTCCTGAAACATGAACTCCCGCAGGCGCTCCCAGAACTCCCGGGTGGAAATATCGCCCTGGACATAGGGCTTCACATTGGTCACCCGGCTGCGCACTGACTTGAGTCCCTTGGACTCGATCTTGTCCTTGGGGACGTTGAGAGCCTGGGTCACCACCTCCAGGTCGGAGTCGTACATGATGGTGCCGTGGTGCATCACCCGGCCGTGCTTCATATACTGGGAGTTGCCTGAAAATTTCTTTCCGTCAATGGTCATGTCGTTGCGGCCGTTGAGCTGGGCGGGCACGCCGAAGCTCTCCAGGGCCTTGATCACCGGACGGCAGAAGGTGGCAAAGTCAAAGTTGGAGCCGGCAGTATTGCGGGCGATAAAGGTAAAGTTGATGTTGCCCAGATCGTGGTACACCGCCCCGCCGCCGGAGAGCCGCCGCACTACGTGGATGCCGTGCTCCTTCACATAGGCGGGGTTGATCTCCGCAATGGTGTTCTGGTGCTTGCCCACAATAATGGCGTTGTGGTTCTGCCAGAGCATGAAGTAGTCCTGCTCCGGATCCAGCCCGTCGAACACATACTGCTCCAGGGCCAGGTTGAAGTGGGGGTCGGTGCTGGGACTCTCAATATAGTACATCATCTCCGCCGAATCCTCACTTTTTCTTCAGAATGGGGGCAAGGGCCTGCGCGGCGATCTCCGCCATGATGGCGTGCCCTTCCCGGTTGGGGTGCAGGCCGTCCTCCAGATAATAGTCCCGCAGCGCGCCCCCCCGGCGCTCCGCCAGCCGGGGAAACTCCCCGGCGAAGTCGATGGCAGGAAAGCCGAAGGTGGCGCACATCTTCCGCAGCCAGGCGGTGTACTCCTCCCACATGGCCAGGGTTGGCTCCAGGTCCAAAAAGGCGGCCCAGTCCTCCCGCAGGGGCGGGCAGGGGGAGGTGGGGATTCCGATGACAGGCAGCAGCCCGTCTGCGCAGGCCATGTGGGCCATCCCTCCCATGTTGGCCCGGGCCCCGGCAATATCCCCGCCGTACATGATGTCGTTCCCGCCGCCCATCAACAGCACAATATGGGGAGAGGCGGCCTCTACCTCCCGGTAAAAGGCCGCCATCATCCCGCCAGTCGTATTTCCGTTGATGGCGCGGTTGACAAATACCGCACCGCACATCTGGGAGGCCAGCGCCGTCCAGATGCAGGCCCGGGGCATGCCGAAGCCGTAGGTCAGGCTGTCGCCCAGGCATAAGATATTCATCGCTTACAGGGAGTTGATGGCCCTGCCGTTCCAGGCGGACATAAAGGCCTCGCCCAGAGCCTCGTTCACCGTGGGATGGGGGTGGATGGAGCCGATGACCTCCTCGGCGGTGGCCTCAGCGTTCATAGCCACGGAGATCTCGCCGATCATGTCGGTGACGTGCTGGCCGTACAGGTGCACGCCCAGGATCTCCCCGGTCTGGGCCTCCACGATGACCTTGAACAGGCCGTCGGTATCGCCGGCGATGAGGGACTTGCCGTTGGCAACCATGTTGAACTTGCCGATCTTCAGGTTGTCCCCGTACTTCTCCCGGGCCTGGGTCTCGGTCAGGCCGATGCAGGCGATCTCGGGATCCAGGTAGATGCAGGAGGGAATACGGTCATAGCGCATCTCCTCGGCATGGCCACAGATGTTGGCCACGGCCACCATGCCCTCGTGGGAGGCGGTGTGGGCCAGCATGACCTTGCCGTTGACGTCGCCGATGGCGTAGATGTTGGGGATGTTGGTGCGCAGGTGGGAATCGGTCTTGATGGCCTTGCGGTCAAACTCGATGCCGATGCCCTCGGCGTTCAGGCCCTCGGTGTTGGGGGTGCGGCCCACGGCCATGAGCACCATGTCCGCCTTGACCTCGCACTGCTTGCCGTCCAGCTCGTAGTAGACGGTGTTGTCCTTCACCTTGCTCACCTTAGCGCCCAGGTTGAAGGTAATGCCGGCCTTGGTCATGCGCTTCTGGGCCAGCTTGGACACCTCGGTGTCCACCATGGGCAGGATGTGATCCATCAGCTCCAGCACGGTGACCTTGCTGCCCAGCTTGTTGAGCAGGAAGGCAAACTCCACGCCGATAACGCCGCCGCCGATGACGGCAATGGAGGCGGGGACGTGATCCAGATCCAGAGCCTCGTTGCTGGTCACCAGGTTGTTCTTGCCCTCCTGGGCAATGAAGGGAGGCATGAACACGCTGGAGCCGGTGGCGATGATGATGTTCTCAGCGGTAATCTTCTTGTCGCCCACGGCCAGGGTGTGGGTGTCCACGAAGGAGGCCTTGCCCTCCACCACGGTCACCTTGTTGCCACGCAGCAGGCCCTTGACGCCGTTGACCAGAGTCTTCACCACGGTGCCCTTGCGCTCCTGCAGCTTGGCCATGTTGACGGAGATCTTGCTCTCCTCCACGCCCTCGATGGCGAACTTGGAGGCCTCCTTAATCTTGTCAAAGAGCTCGGCGGTCTGGATGAGGGCCTTGGTGGGGATGCAGCCCACATTCAGGCAGGTACCGCCAAAGTAGGTGCTCTCGATGATGCAGGTCTTCTTGCCCATCTGGGCAGCCTTAATGGCGGTCTCATAGCCGCCGGGGCCGGCGCCGATGACCACCACCTCGTAGTCATAGCTGCCGGCGGGGGCAGCGGGAGCGGCGGGAGCAGCAGCGGGGGCAGCGGCAGCGGGAGCGGCCTCCTCCTTGGCGGCGGGGGCGGCGGCGGGAGCGTCGCCGCCGGCAGCGGCCAGAGCGGCGTCGGGATCCTCACCGGGGTTGCCCACCACGGCGATGGGGGTGAACACGTCGGCAAACTCGCCCTCACCCAGCATAATCTTCAGCACGGTGCCGTCGGCGGTGGCCTCAACAGGCATGGTGGTCTTGTCGGTATTGATCTCGAAGAGCACCTCGCCCTTCTTCACAGACTCGCCGACCTGCTTGTGCCACTTGACCAGCTCGCCCTCGTCCATGTTAAAGCCCAGCTTGGGCATAATAATGACTTCTGCCATGATGATTCTCCTTATCTTCCTGTTACATCAGAATTTTGATGGGATCTTCCAGCAGTTCCTTCATGTACTCCACGAACTGGGAGGCCAGCAGGCCGTCAATCAGCCGGTGATCCACAGTGAGCTGGATATTCATCATGGGACGGATGGCAATCACATCCTCGCCGTTCTCGTCGGTCACCACCACAGGGGTCTTGCGCACGGAGCTGACGGAGAGAATGGCGGCCTCGGGGGCGTTGATGATGGCGGTGAAGTTGCCGATGCCGAACATACCCAGGTTGGAGATGGAGAAGGTGCCCTCGCTGTACTCCTCGGGGGCCAGCTTGCCCTCCTTGGCGCGGGCGACCAGGTCCTTGCTCTCCTTGGCCACATCGGTGAGGGTCTTGTTCTGCACGTTCTTGATCACGGGGACGACCAGGCCGTTGTCGCCGGCCACGGCGGTGCCCACGTTGATGCTCTTGTAGGTAATGATCTTCTCATCCTGCAGGGTGACGTTGATGCCGGGGTACTTCTTCAGCGCCTTGCAGGCCGCCATGGTCAGCAGGTCGGAGACGGCGATCTTCACCTCGCTGGTCTCGTTGAGCTTCTTGCGGAAGGCGGTCATAGCAGTGGTATCCACCGCATCGGTGAAGTACAGGTGAGGCGCGGTGAACTTGGAGTGGGCCAGCTTCTCGCCGATGATCTTGCGCACGCCCTTGTAGGGAGCCACCGAGGCAACCTGCAGGTTGGGGTTCTCGGCGGGGGCGGCAGCGGCGGGCTTGGCGGCGGGGGCGGCAGCGGCGGCAGCCTCCACATCGGCCTTCATGATCTTGCCGGCGGCGCCGGTGCCCTGCACGGTGCTCAGATCCACGCCCTTCTGCTCGGCAATCTTGCGGGCCAGCGGAGAGGCCTTGATGTCCTTGGCAGTGATGCCGCCCTGATAGCCGGTGCCCTGGATGCCGGCCAGGCTGGCAGGGTCAATGCCCTCATCCTTGATCAGCTTCTTGGCCTTGGGGGTCAGCTTCAGGTCCTTGATGTCCACCGCGGGAGCGGCGGGAGCAGCGGGGGCGGCGGCAGCGGCGGGAGCCTCCTCCGCAGCGGCGGGGGCGGCGGCGGGAGCAGCCCCGCCGGCGGCGGCGGCGATGGCCGCGTCGGGATCCTCACCGGGGTTGCCCACCACGGCAATGGGGGTGAACACATCGGCGAACTCGCCCTCGCCCAGCATAATCTTCAGCACAGTGCCGTCGGCAGTGGCCTCCACAGGCATGGTGGTCTTGTCCGTGTTGATCTCGAAGAGCACCTCGCCCTTCTTCACGGTCTCGCCGACCTGCTTGTGCCACTTGACCAGCTCGCCCTCGTCCATATTAAAGCCCAGCTTGGGCATGATAATGACTTCTGCCATAGCTCATTTTCCTCCTATTTTCACTCAGTCCGAAACGATTAGACCATCTCGCGGATCTTGGCCGCGATCTTCTTGTCGTCAGGAATGAGGGGGAACTCCAGCGCGGGGCTGAAGGGCAGGGGCACGTCGGCGGTGCCCATGCGCTCAATGGGAGCCTCCAGATCGTAGAACACGTCGGGCAGGATGCGGGAGGCAATCTCGCCGGTGACACCGAAGCTGATGTGGCCCTCGTCGATAATCAGCAGCTTGCCGGTCTTCTTCACGGACTTGATGATGGTCTCAGTGTCCAGGGGCACCAGAGTGCGCAGGTCGATGAGCTCGGCGCTGATGCCCTCCTTCTGCAGCTTCTTGATGGCCTTCTCAGCGTAGATGGTCATGCGGGAGTTGGCCACCACGGTGATGTCGGTACCCTCGGTGACAATGCGGGCCTTGCCGAAGGGGATGCAGATGTCCTCACCCTCGTCGGGCACATCGTCAAACTTGGTGGTGTAGAGCATCTTGTGCTCGAAGAACATGACGGGGTTGTTGTCCCGGATGGCGGTCTTCAGCAGGCCCTTGCACTCGCCGGCGGTGGAGGGCACGACCACCTTCACGCCGGGAATATGGCAGGCCCAGGCGTGGATGGACTGGGAGTGCTGGGCAGCGGAGGAGCGGCCGCCGCCGATGGGCATACGCACCACCATGGGCACGTTGCACTGGCCGCCGGACATGTAGGTGATCTTGGCCATCTGGTTGAACAGCTGGTCGCCGCACACCATCAGGAAGTCGGCGAACATCAGCTCGATAACAGGACGCATACCGGTAAGGGCGGCGCCCACACCCATGCCCACGAAGCCCTGCTCGGAGATGGGGGTATCCTTCACACGCAGGTCGCCGTACTTGTCCCGCAGGCCCACAGTGGTCTTGAAGTTGCCGCCGATAACGCCGATGTCCTCGCCCATCTGGAAGACGGTATTGTCACGCGCCATCTCCTCGTCCAGGGCCTCCCGGATGGCGTCTCTAACCATCAGTTCTCTCATGATTTATGAACCTCCATTCAATTTCACTTAGTTACCAAAGTTAGTCCACGAAGACGTCGGTAAAGGCCTCGGACTCCTGGGGATAGGGGCTCTCCTCGGCAAACTTGCAGGCCTCGGCGATCTCCTTGTTCACGCTCTCCTCGATCTCGGCGATCTCGGCGTCGGTCAGGATACCCTTCTCCTTGAAGACGATGAGGGGCTCGCGGGCCTTCCAGGCGGCCAGCTCCTCGGGAGCGCGGTACTCGCCGGGGTCGCCCACGTGGTGGCCCTGCCAGCGGTAGGTCTTGCACTCGATGAGGCTGGGACCCTCACCCTTGCGGGCGCGCTCCACGGCCTTCTTCACGGCCTCGTACACGGCGTACACGTCGTTGCCGTCCACAGCCTCGCCGGGGATGCCGTAGCCCACGGCACGCTTGTAGAGGTCGTGCTCCTTGGTGACGCGGCGGATATCCACGGAGATACCGAACAGGTTGTTCTCAATAATGTAGACGATGGGCAGGTTCCAGGCGGCGGCCATGTTGATGGACTCGTGGAAGGTGCCCTCGTTGGAAGCGGAGTCACCGAAGAAGGCCAGAGTGACCTGATCGGTGCCGCGCAGCACGGCGGAGTAAGCAGCGCCGGTGGCAATGGGAATCTCGCCGCCCACGATGCCGTTGGCGCCCAGAATGCCCTTGTCCATGGCCATGATGTGCATGGAGCCGCCCTTGCCCTTGGAGTAGCCGGTCTCCTTGCCCAGGATCTCGGCCATCATGCGGTTGAGGTCGGCGCCCCGGGCCACCAGGTGGCCGTGGCCGCGGTGGGTGGAGCCGATGTAGTCATCGTCACGCAGGGTGGCGCAGGCGCCGGTGGCCACAGCCTCCTCGCCCAGATACAGGTGGGCCAGGCCGGGCATCAGGCCCCGCTTGTAGAACTCGAAGACTTCCTCCTCGAAGCGGCGGGTACGGTACATCACAGTGTAAAACTGCTTTGCCAGTTCCTTGTCCTTTTTCGCGCTCATGTTCAGTTTACCTCCAAACGATATTAGTAGTCGCAGTGAAATCTGCCTTCAAACTCGGCCTTCAGGTCGGGCTGGAAAGCGGGGTGAGCAATCTCGATCAGCGCCCGGGCGCGATCCCGCAGGGTGCGGCCCTTCAGATGGGCAATGCCGTACTCGGTGACCACATAGTCCACATCGTTGCGGCTGGTGGTGATGGCCGCCCCCTTGTCGGGGAGGGCCACGATGCGGGAAACCGTACCCTTGGCGGCGGTGGAGGGCATGGCGATGATGGCCCGGCCGCCCTTGGACAGAGCGGCGCCCCGGATGAAGTCCACCTGGCCGCCCACGCCGGAAATCTGCTTAAAGCCGATGCTCTCCGAGCATACCTGGCCCATCAGATCCACCTGCACGCAGGAGTTGATGGACACCAGGTTGTCGTTGCGGGCCGCCACCACAGGATGGTTGACGTAGTCCACGGGGTACATCTCCACGTCGGGGTTGTGATCCACAAAGTCGTACAGGCGCTTGGTACCCATGAGGAAGGTGGCCACAAACTTACCGGTGTGGAAATTCTTGCGCTTGTTGGTGATGACGCCGGCCTTGACCAGCTCCACCACGCCGTCGGAGAACATCTCGGAGTGGATGCCCAGGTCCTTTTTATCCTTCAGGAAGAGGAGCACAGCGTCGGGGATGGCGCCGATGCCCAGCTGCAGGGTGTCGCCGTCCTTGATGAGGGAGGCGCAGTTGCGGCCGATGGCCTCTTCCACGGGCCCGATCTTGGGGGAGCCCAGCTCGATGATGGGTGCGTCATGCCGGACGAACACGTCGATGTCCTCCACGCTGACAATGCTGTCACCGTAGGTGTAGGGCATCTGGGCGTTCACCTGGGCAATGACCAGCTTGGCCTGGCGAATGGCCTCCAGGGTGTAGTCGGCAGACACGCCCAGGGAGCAGTTGCCGTTCTCATCCGGGGGGGTCACGCTGACCAGGGCCACGTCCACCGGCAGGGTGGTGTGGAAGAGCTGGGGAACCTCAAAGAAGAAGGTGGGAGTGTAGTCGCCCCGGCCCTCCGAGATGGCGTCCCGGGAGCCGCCGCCGGCAAACAGGGCGTTGTGGCGGAAGTTGGCGGCATACTCGGGCTTGCAGTACTCGCACTTGCCCATGGCCACCATGTGGACGATCTCCACGTCCCGGTAGTCCTGGGCATGCTCCACCATGACCTCCAGCAGATAGCTGGGCTCACCCACAGCGTGACCGATGACCACCCGGTCGCCGGACTTGATCCTGGCCACCGCCTCCTCGGCAGTCACAGTGCGCTCTTGGTAAATGCTTTTCCAGTCTCCCATGACAGCTTACTCCTTGACGTGGGCCAGCTTCTTGGCCAGAGCCTTCTTCATGGGCAGGTTGCCCTGACGGGAGATCATGATGCGCTGGGCCTGGGGAGAGCCGGCGCCGTGCATGGACTCGGTGCGGTAGCC
>CALWWS010000184.1 GCA_944385305.1 uncultured Oscillospiraceae bacterium
TGAATTTTTGAGCTGAAAAAGCCCGGAAACGGTTGATGCCACTGGCTTTTCGCCAGTGGCATCTATACCGTTTTGATTTTATGGTGGACTCGAAGGGATTCGAACCCTCGACCTCTCGGATGCGAACCGAACGCTCTCCCAACTGAGCTACGAGCCCGTCTTTGTTTAGTTTGAATAAATTTTACCTATTTAAATTGTGCAATCTGTTGGAGCGCCTGGGCCTGTGTTATGTTGCGCTTGCTCTCCCAGCTGAGCTATAGGCCCAAATCAACAGTTCCAAAAGCGGAACAGAAGAATAAAGCAATATGAAATTATAAATGTGGCAGAAAACCGAACCCTTTGCTCTCCCAACTGAGCTACGCCCCCATGTCGTATTCACTTTTCGTTCCAGATCTGCACAGCGATGTGGGACAGGTTTTATCTTTGCTTGGAATGCTGGAATACTAACAAGGGAAAACTAGCCAAAAAACAAGACTGTCCAACACAGGAAGAGAGCTGCTGTGGAGCGAACACTCTGATATTATAGCATAATTTAGGCCCTTGTAAAGACCTTTTTTTCAAAATTGGAAAAGTGTTATTGATCATTGGGCAAAAATGATGTATGATATCAAATACCAGCCTTTCCGCGGAGGACGCGTGCGTCCGGCCCGTGGCAAGGCCGCACTAGTCGGGGAGTTAGCGGTGCCCTGTACCTGCAACCCGCTGCAGCAGGGATGAATCCCGGCCCCCGGAACTGGACTGTGTCGTCTGCCCCAGGCAAGCGGTGATGATGGATTGGTCCCGCGCAAGGTCGGCCCGTGAACCGTGTCAGGCGGGGAACCGAGCAGCACTAAGCGGAATCCGGTCTGTGCCGCGGGGTTTCCGTTCCTGAGCTGGCTGCCTGGGTAACGGACATAGCGCAGTTTTCAAAGGCCGGTGTGCGGCCTTGCCATTTGCCGGACTGACGGCTGGCAAACCGAGAGGGGCGAGAAGGCGCGGCTTGGCGCATTTTCCGCCCCTTTTTTCGTTGAAAAATACGCAGGATTGTTGAGGTGAAGGCCTTGTACCAGGCGCTGTACCGTAAGTGGCGGCCCCGTACCTTTGACCAGGTGGTGGGCCAGAGCCATATCACCCAGACCCTCAAGCGCCAGGTGGCGGCGGGGCGGCTGTCCCACGCCTACCTGTTTACCGGCACCCGGGGGACGGGCAAGACCACCTGCGCCAAGATTCTGGCCCGGGCGGTGAACTGCGAGCATCCGGTGGAGGGCAACCCCTGCAACCAGTGCCCCTCCTGCCTGGGGATTGAGAGCGGGGCCATTCTGGACGTGCTGGAGCTGGACGCCGCCTCCAACAACGGGGTGGATCAGGTGCGCGCCCTGCGGGACGAGGCGGTGTACACCCCCGCGGCGGTGAAGAAGCGGGTGTACATTGTGGACGAGGTGCACATGCTCTCCACCGCCGCCTTCAACGCCCTGTTGAAGATTCTGGAGGAGCCTCCCGCCCACCTGATGTTCATCCTGGCCACCACCGAGCTGCACAAGGTGCCCGCCACCATCAGGTCCCGGTGCCAGCAGTTTGCCTTCAAGCGGATTCTGCCCGGGGAGATCGCCGGGCGGCTGGACTACGTGGCCAAGCAGGAGGGGCTGGATCTCTCCCCGGAGGGGGCGGCCCTGCTCTCCCGCCTGGCCGACGGCGGCATGCGGGACGCCCTGTCCCTGCTGGATCAGTGCGCCGTGGGGGGCGGAACCATCGGGGAGCAGCAGGTGCTGGATGCCCTGGGCCTGGCGGGCAATCTGGAGACCGCCCGGCTCATGGAGCAGATCGGCGCGGGTCAGACCGCCGCCGCTCTGGAGAGCCTGGCCCGGCTGTACGGGGCGGGGAAGGACGTGGGCAGCCTGCTGGGCGAGCTGTCCGCCCTCACCCGGGATCTCCTGGTGCGCCGCACAGCCCCCCAGAGCGGGGCGGCCCTGCTCACCGGCGGCTATGACGAGGGGGTCATGCGCCGGCTCTCCAACGCCTTTCCCACCCCCCGGCTGGTGCAGATGCTGGGGCTTTTGCAGAGCACGGCGGCGGATCTCTCCCGCAGCGGCAACCGCCGTACCGACGCAGAGCTGTGCCTTATCCGCCTGTGCGACCCTACCCTGGACGAGAGCAGCGCCGGGCTGAACGCCCGGCTGGCCCGTGTGGAGGAGCTGGTGGCGGGGGGCATTCCCACTGCCTGCGGCCTCACCTCCGCCCCCCCGCCCCGGCGGGAGCAGCCCGCAGAAGGGGAGGAGGAGCGCCCCCCCTGGGAGGAGAGCTCTGCCCCCCAGGGACAGCCCGCCCCGGAGCCGCAGGCGCCCCGGAAGGAACAACCCGCCCCGGCGGAGCAGCGGCCCGCACCCCGGGAGCAGCCCCGCAGCGCCCCCGCCGGAGACCCGGAGCGAGTGTGGCGGGAGGTGACGGCGGCGCTGAAGGGGAAGGTTCCCATGGGGGAGTACACCTTCCTGAACAACCCCGCCATGGTGCGGGGCCGGCTGGAGAACGGGGTGCTCACCCTGTGGGTCGAGTCGGACTTTATCAAGAGCATGGTGGGCAAGCCCGCCATTCTGGAGACAGTGGCCCGGGTGGCCGGGGAGCTGAGCGGCGGGCCGGTGCGCTGCCGGGCGGAGGTGGGCAAGCCGCCGGAGACCGGGGCGGCCCCGCCGGAGCAGCACGACAATCTGGAGGATCTTCTGGCCTTCGGCCAGCAGTTTGACAATATTATTATTCAGGAATAAAAGGAGTGCGTGGATATGGCAAAGGGTTTCAACAGCCGCGGTATGGGCGGTATGGGCGGCATGAACATGAACATGATGAAGCAGGTACAGAAGATGCAGCAGGACATGCTCAAGCTCCAGGAGGAGCTGGAGCAGAAGACCTACACCGCCGCGGCGGGCGGCGGCGCGGTGTCCGCCACGGTCACCGGCAAGCGGGTGGTGCAGAGCCTGACCATCGACCCGGACGCGGTGGACCCCGAGGAAGTGGAGATGCTCCAGGACATGATCATCGCGGCGGTGAACGAGGCCCTGCGGGCGGCGGAGAGCGACACCGCCAGCACCATGAGCCAGCTCACCGGCGGCCTGAACCTGCCCTTCTGACCGGAGGGCCGGGAGAGAGGAGGCGCTGACATGGAAGAGAAGAAGGCAAAGGTATATTTTTCCGATCTGCGGTGCGAGCCGGGGATCAACCTGCTGCAGAAGCTGGAGAAGCTCATCCGGGCGGCGGGGATTGAGCAGATTGACTTCCAGCACAAATTTACCGCCATCAAAATGCACTTCGGCGAGCCGGGCAACCTGGCCTTTCTGAGGCCCAACTACGCCAAGACGGTGGCCGACGTGGTGAAGAGCCTGGGGGGGATTCCCTTCCTCACCGACTGCAACACTCTCTACGCCGGCCGGCGGAAGAACGCCCTGGAGCACCTGGACGCCGCCTATGAAAACGGCTTTTCCCCCCTGACCACCGGCTGCCAGATCATTATCGGGGACGGCCTGCGGGGCAACGACGACGTGGAGGTGCCGGTGGAGGGTGCTGAGTATATCAAGACCGCCAAGATTGGCAAAGCCGTTATGGAGGCCGACGTGTTCATTACCCTGTCCCACTTCAAGGGCCACGAGCAGGTGGGCTTCGGCGGCGCGGTGAAGAACACCGGCATGGGCTGCGGCAGCCGCCGGGGCAAGATGGAGCAGCACCTCTCGGGCAAGCCCAAGGTGAGCCAGAAGCGCTGCGTGGGCTGTAAGAAGTGCGCCACCCAGTGCGCCCACAGCGCCATTGCCTACGGGGAGGACCGGAAGGCCTCCATCGACCGGGACAAATGCGTGGGGTGCGGCCGGTGCATCGCGGTGTGCAACTTCGACGCCATCTACGCCCCCAACGACGCGGCCATGGAGGAGCTCTCCTGCCGCATGGCGGAGTACACCAAGGCGGTGCTGGCCGGGCGGCCCAACTTCCACATCAGCCTGGTCATCGACATCTCCCCCTACTGTGACTGCCACGGGGAGAACGACGTGCCCATCCTGCCCGACGTGGGCATGTTCGCCTCCTTTGACCCGGTGGCTCTGGACCAGGCCTGCGCCGACGCCTGTATGCGCCAGACCCCCATTCCCGGCTCCGTGCTCCATGAGCACCTGCACACCCCCGGCTTCTGCGACCGCCACGACCACTTCCACAACACCTCCCCGGACACCGACTGGCAGGTGTGCCTGGCCCACTGTGAGAAGATCGGGGTGGGCACCCGCTCCTATGAGCTCATCACCGTGAAGTGAGAGGAGGGGACGAGATGGAGCTTAAGGACATTCTCTCCCGCTGCGACCACACCCTGCTCCGGCAGGACGCCCGCTGGGAGGAGATCCGCCAGGTGTGCGACGACGCGCTGCGCTTCGGCTGCGCCTCGGCCTGCATTCCCCCCGCCTGGGTGCGCCGGGCGGCGGAGCACGTGGGCAACGAGCTGAAGATCTGCACGGTAGTGGGCTTTCCCAACGGCTACTCCACCACCGAGGTGAAGGTGTTTGAGACTGAGGACGCCATCCGCTCCGGGGCGGACGAGATTGACATGGTGATCAACCTGGGCTGGGTGAAGGACGGGCGGTGGGACGACATCCTGGAGGAGATCAA
>CALWWS010000185.1 GCA_944385305.1 uncultured Oscillospiraceae bacterium
GCTGGTTGGACTGGGCGTTCATGCGGTAGAGCACCGCGTGCTCTCTCCAGGTGTGCCCGGCGGAGTAGTCGGCCAGGATCTGGGCGGCCACGTACTGGGCCTCGTCGTGCTCGTTCATGGCGCTGTACAGGCGCACCTTGTCCCCCGCCTGCTGCCTGGTCCAAAGCTGCTTGCCCTTGCGGCCCTGGTTGTTGCGGATGACCGCGTTGGAGGCGTCCAGGATGTTGCCCGTGGAGCGGTAGTTCTGCTCCAGGCGGATAACCCGGGCGCCCTGGTACTGGCTCTCAAAGGAGAGGATGTTCTCGATGGTGGCCCCCCGGAAGCGGTAGATGGACTGGTCGTCGTCCCCCACCACGCAGATGTTCTCATATCCCCCCGCCAGGGTGGAGGCCAGGAGATACTGCAGGTGGTTGGTGTCCTGGTACTCGTCGATGAGCACATAGCGGAACTTGCGCTGGTAGTAGGCGCGCACCTCCTCAAAGCCCTGGAGCAGGCGCACGGTGTGGAGGATAATATCGTCAAAGTCCAGGGCGTTGGCCTCCTTCAGACGCCGCTGGTACTCCACATAGATCCGGGCGATGCGGATCTGGCGGAAGTCCCCCGCCTTCTCCCACCGCTCCAGGTAGTCCTGGGGGGCGCACAGCTCGTCCTTGGCCCGGGAGATGCAGCCCAGCACCATCCGGGGGGCGAAGGTCTTGTCATCCAGGTTGAAGTCCTTGAGGATGTCCTTCACCAAGCGCTCGCTGTCGGCGCTGTCGTAGATGGTGAACGACCGCTCGAAGCCCAGCCGGTCGATGTCCCGGCGGAGGATGCGCACGCAGGCGGAGTGGAAGGTGGAGGCCCACACGTCGTCGGCCCCCTCCCCCAGCATCTTCTCCAGGCGCTGCTTGAGCTCCCCGGCGGCCTTGTTGGTGAAGGTGATGGCGATGATGGACCAGGGGGCGGCGGGCTCCAGGGCGCACAGGCGCTCCATCCGGGGCCGGTCCGAGTCCCCGGGGCTTTGGACATAGCCCTCCAGAAAGGCCAGATCCTCCTCCGTCACCCAGTCGGGTACCTCGTCGCTGTCCGAGCCCCGGCCGTAGCGGATGAGGTTGGCGATGCGGCTGATGAGCACCGTGGTCTTGCCGCTGCCCGCACCGGCCAGCAGCAGCAGCGGGCCCTCGGTGGCCAGCACCGCCCGGCGCTGCTCCTCGTTCAGGTTTTGAAAATCCAGCTCGATGGCCGCCCGGCGGGCGGCGCAGAAGCGGGGGTGCAGTCCCTGTTCCAGCATAGCTTCCCCTTCCTTCCCCTCTCTTCGCATTGCCCCTCATTGTAGCATCAAAACCGGCGGTTGACAATGTGCAAAATAACGAGGATAATAGTAAGACCTTCGCCAAAGAGGCACAGCCTCTTTGGCGGGAAGGTTTCAGCCAAATACTGTTTATGCGCCGGATGGGGAAGGATCCCCGGCGCAGGAAGGATATCTATGAGCAGTTCAGGCGGAAAATTCAAAAGCTCCTTCGGCTTTGTTCTGGCCGCGGTGGGCTCGGCGGTGGGAATGGGCAACATCTGGCTGTTCCCCTACCGGCTGGCCCAGTACGGCGGAGGGGCCTTTCTCGTCCCCTACTTCCTGTTCGTGGCCCTGTTCAGCTGCGCCGGGCTCTCCGGGGAATTCGCCCTGGGCCGCCTGGCGGGGGGCGGCACCATGGACGCCTTCGGCCACATCTTCCAAAAGCGGGGCTGGCGGGGGGGCCGCGTGCTGGGCATAGAGCCTCTGCTGGGCGTGCTGGGCATCGCCATCGGCTACTCCGTGGTGGTGGGCTGGGTGCTGCGCTACGCCGCCGGCTCCCTCACCGGGTCGGTGCTCGCCGGGGACGCCCAGGGCTTCTTCGACGCCCTGGCGGTGAGCTTCGGCAGCGTGCCCTGGCACGCTGTGTGCGTGGGGCTGACGGCGGTCATCCTCATCCTGGGGGTGGCCGGGGGGATTGAGCGCATCAGCAAGTTCATGATGCCCGCCTTTTTTATCCTCTTTCTCATCATCGCCCTGCGGGTGGCCTTCCTCCCCGGGGCGGCGGAGGGCTACCGCTACCTGCTCACCCCCGACTGGAGCCACCTGGCCAGCCCCGAGACCTGGGTGATGGCCATGGGACAGGCCTTCTTCTCCCTGTCCATCAACGGGGCGGGGATGCTCATCTACGGCAGCTACATGAGCCGGGAGGAGAACATCCTGCGCCACGCGGGGATGACCGCCCTGCTGGACACCCTGGCCGCCCTGCTGGCCGGGCTGGCCATTATCCCGGCGGTGTTCGCCTTTGACATCCCCCTGAGCAGCGGCCCCTCCCTCATGTTCGTCACCCTGCCCCGGGTGTTTCAGCTCATGCCCGGGGGGCAGATCTTCTCCCTGCTCTTCTTCGTGTCCGTCTTCTTCGCCGGGATCACCTCCCTGATGAACATGCTGGAGGCCTGCGGCCACGCCCTGGGCCGCACCGCACGGCTGCCCCGCTGGGCCGCCATGGTGATCACCGGGGCGGTCACCTTCGCCGTGGGGGTGTTTCTGGAGGCCCTGCCCCACATGGGGGCGTGGATGGACGCGGTGACCATCTATGTGGCCCCCTTCGGGGCCCTGCTGTGCGCCGTGCTGCTCTACCTGGTTCTCGGCCTTCCTGCCGTCAAGACCGAGCTCAACCGGGGCCGGACAAAGCCCCTGGGGCGGTGGTTTGACGCTGTGGCCTACCTCTACGTGCTGCTGGCCGCAGCGGTGTTCATTCTGGGCATCGCCTACGGCGGCATTGGATAAAAACAAAAAGAAACAGCGGCGGGGAGATTTCTTCTCCCCGCCGCTGTCTGTGCCCTCATGCCGCCTTTCAGCGTGATTCCAGCCAGGCCTTGAAGCGCTCGGCCAGCTCCACCGCCCGGAACTTGATCACATAGCCCCCGTCCTCCCCGGTGAGCAGGGCTACCTCCTCCCCGGTGAGGCCCGCCTGGGCGGCGGTCTCCTCCGCCGTCTCGGTCACCGAGCCCAGACAGAGAGGGGGAAAGACCACGCACCACCAGTTGCGCCCCGCCCCCTGGCCAATCTCGATGCGCAGGGCGGTATAGGCCCCCTCGGGCAGGGCGAAGTCGGTGTAGGTCTCGGTGGGCGCCGTATCCTCGAACACAAAAGAGGCGGTCACCGGGTAGGAATACCCCGCCGCCGCCACCGCGTCCGCCCCCGCCCGGGCCAGCTGGGGCAGGTGCTGGGTGAGGGCCGCCCGGCTCTCGTCCAAAGTGGCCCCCGGCTCCAGATATTCCTCCGCCTGCTCCAGCACCGCGTCCCGCACCTGCAGCTTCAGAGCCTGATCCGCCCCGCTGTCCGAGTTGGCCAGCACGTGCAGCCGGATGACCTTGTCCGCCAGGGCCCCCTGCTCCCCGTCCAGCCACACACCCGCCAGGGCGGCCAGGGCCAGGCCCAGCAGCAGGGCCAGCTCCCACCGGCGCAGCCTGCGCCCTCCCCTCCCCCCGGGCGTGGTATCCATAGACTTTTTCATAAAAAATCACCGTCCGCTATGTAGATTGCCTACATTGTGGACGGCGATTTTGCTTTTTATACATCTTTTTCCAGTTCCCCGGCGGCGGAGGCGGTGAGGAAGCACTCCCGGTAGCGCCCGGACAGCTCCCCCCAGGCGGCTCTGGCGGCTTCGGGGTGGTCAAACAGCCCAAAGACGGTGGGGCCGCTGCCGCTCATGCAGGCCCCCAGGGCCCCGTGCTGGACCAGGGTATTTTTGATGGCCTCCACCTCCCCCCGCTGGCGGGCGGGGAGCACGTCCTCAAAGACGTTGTACATCCGCCGGGCCACTCCGGGCAGATCCCCCCCATCCAGGGCGGAGAGCACCCCGGCGGTGTCCGGCCGGCGGCGGATGCGCACCCGGTCCAGCTGGGCAAAGAGCTGGGGGGTGGAGATGGAGAAGGCGGGCTTGCACACCACCACCTCACAGGGAGGCAGGGGGGGCAGGGGGGTGAGGATCTCCCCTCTTCCCTCGGCCAGGGCGGTGCCGCCCAGCACGCAGTAGGGCACGTCGGAGCCCACCGAGGCCCCGATCTCCGCCAGCTGC
>CALWWS010000186.1 GCA_944385305.1 uncultured Oscillospiraceae bacterium
CCCGACGAGGTGATCCGTGCCTTTGCCGCCCGCTTTGCCGGGGTGGAGCACCGCATTGAGCTGGTGCGTACCGTGGACGGGGTGCGGTACTACAACGACTCCATCGCCTCCAGCCCCACCCGCACCATCGCCGGTCTGCGCTCTTTCCACCAGAAGGTGATCCTGATCGCGGGGGGCTATGACAAGCACATTCCCTTTGACCAGCTGGGGCCCGAGGTGGTGGAGCATGTGAAGCTGCTGGTGCTCACCGGCGCCACCGCCCCCAAGATCCGCGCGGCGGTGGAGTCCGCCCCGGGCTATCAGCCCGGCAAGCCGGAGATTCTGGAGGAGGAGGACTTTACCCAGGCTGTGCTGACCGCCAGGGAGCGGGCTGTCCAGGGGGACGTGGTACTTCTCTCGCCTGCCTGCGCCTCCTTTGACAAGTTCAAGAACTTTATGGAGCGGGGCGCGGCCTTTAAGAAGATTATCTACGAGCTATAAGGATGTGACCTGGTTTGGAAATGAGGACCGCGCTGGAGCGGCTTTGCGGCCTGTGCGCCCCCTCCGGCTTTGAGGAGCCCGCTGCCCGGGAGGCCGCCCGGCTGCTGGAGCCCCTGATGGATGAGGTGTACACCGACCGAAACGGAAATGTGATTGGTGTGCGCCGCTGCGGCCGGGAGGGGGCCAAAAGGCTGCTGCTGGACGCCCACCTGGACGAGATCGGGCTGCTGGTTATTGGGATAGAGGACGGTTTTCTCCGTTTTCGCACCATCGGCGGGGTTGATCCCCGTATGCTGCCCAACCGGGAGGTGACCGTGCTCACCGACCCGCCCCTCTATGGGGTAGTGGCCTGCATGCCCCCTCACATTCTCAAAGAGGAGGAGCAGGGAAAGTCTATTCCTATTTCCCAGCTGCTGGTGGATGTGGGCATGAGTCAAGAGCAGGCCCTCCGGGCTGTCCCTGTCGGCACCCCCATGGTATTCCGGGAAGGGTGCGCCCCCCTGGGAGAGAAGCTGCTGTGCGGCAAGGCCATGGACGACCGGGCCTGCTTTGTCACCCTGCTGCGGGCGGCTGAGCTGCTGCAGGACAGGGATCTGGACGTGGATCTGTACCTCATGGGCTCCGTGGCGGAGGAGGTGCCCGGCTCCGGGGCCGCCCTGGCGGCCTATGACATCAAGCCCGACTTCTGCGTAGCGGTGGATGTGACCCACGGCCGCACCCCCGACGCACCCAAGGATCGCACCTTTCCTCTGGGGAGCGGCGCCGCCATCGGCACGGGCCCCAATATGACCCGCTGGATGACCCGGAGACTGGTGGAGAAGGCGGAGGAGAAGAAGATCCCCTACCGGCTGGAGGTCATGTCCGGGCACTCGGGCACCAACGGCTGGGGGCTGCAGATCAGCCGGGAGGGGGTGGCCACGGCGGTGGTCTCTCTGCCTTTGAAGTATATGCACAGCCCTGTGGAGACCCTGTGCTTGGAGGATATGGAGCACGTGGCCGCCCTGCTGGCCGCCTTTGTGCAGGGTCTGGGAGAGGAGGCGGCGGAGGCTTGAAGGAGCTTGTAAAACAGCTGTGTGCCCTGAGCGGCGTATCCAGCTTTGAGGATGAGGTGCGTTCCTTTCTCCGCGCCCAGGCCGAGCCCTATGCCGATGAGATCCGCACCGACGCCCTGGGCAATCTCATTGTCTTCAAGCGGGGCAGCAGGCCCACAGGCAGCCGCCTGCTGCTGGCCGCCCACATGGATGAGGTGGGCCTGCTTATCCGCCACATCACGGACGAGGGCTATCTGAAGTTCAGCACCGTGGGCGGGATTGACCGCCGGGTGCTTATCGGCAAGCGGGTCTATGTAGGGCCCGGGCGGGTGAGCGGGGTAATCGGCCTGAAAGCCTACCACCTGGTGTCTGCCGAGGAGGAGAAGAAGCTGCCCTGGCTAGAGGAGTTTTATATCGACATAGGCGCCAGTGACCGGGAGCAGGCCGAGCAGCTGGTCAGCCTGGGGGACTGCGCCGTCTTTGCGGGGGACTGCGTGGAGTTCGGGGACGGTATGCTCAAAGCCAAGGCCCTGGACGACCGGATTGGCTGCGCTGTGATGCTGGAGCTGCTCCGGGAGCCCCTGCCCATGGACTGCACCTTTGCCTTTACCGCCCAGGAAGAGGTGGGCTGCCGGGGGGCCTTCGGGGCCGCCTTCTCCGTGCGGCCCGAGATCGCCCTGGTGCTGGAGACCACCACAGCCGCCGACCTGGCGGGCGTGGAGGGGCACCGGCAGGTGTGCGCTCCGGGCAAGGGGCCGGTCATCCCCTTTATGGATGGGGCCTCGGTGGCCAACCGGGAACTGTTTACCATGATGCGGGATCTGGCCGGGGAGCACGGCATCCCCTGGCAGACCAAGCACTATATCGCCGGAGGCAACGACGCCGGGCCCATCCAGCGTTCCCGGGACGGGGTGCGCACCCTGGTGCTCTCGGCGGCAGTGCGCTATCTCCACGCCCCCCACAGCGTGGCCAGCGTGAGAGATATGGAGCACATTCTGGGTCTGGCTCGGCTGTTTGTGGACGCCGCGGCCCGGAAGGACTAGGAGGATACAGAGCATGGAACTGTTGGAGATTTTGCAGACCCTCAACGCCTGTCACGGGCCCGCCGGGGACGAGAGGGGAGTGGCGGAGGCCATCCGCCGGCTGGCGCAGCCCTGTGTGGACAGCTGCGCCACCGACGCCATGGGCAGCCTCATCTGCCATAAGAAAGGCAGCGGAGCAAAAATTCTCTTTGCCGCCCACATGGACACGGTAGGCCTGGTGGTGACCCATATTGACGAGAAAGGCTTTCTGCGCTTTGGAAAACTGGGCGGCGTGCGCCCCCACAGCCTGCTCCACACTCCGGTGCGCTTTGCCAACGGGGTACGGGGCCTGGTGGCCCTGGACGGCGGCGCCAGGGAGAAGGAGCTGACCCTGGACGATCTCTACCTGGACATCGGCGCATCGGACGAGAAGCAGGCAGGGGAGCTGGTGCAGGTGGGGGACACCGCGGTCTTTGACGCCCCGGTAACTGCCCGGGGAGATAGGATTATTTCTCCCTTCCTGGATAACCGCATCTCCTGCGCGGTGCTTCTGCTGGCCATGGAGCGGCTGTCCGCGTGTGAAAACGACCTGTACTTTGTCTTTACCGCCCAGGAGGAGCTGGGCCTGCGGGGCGCCCGGACGGCGGCCTGGTCCATTGACCCGGAGTGGGGCATCGCTGTGGACGTTACCGGCACCGACGATGTGCCCGGAGCCAGGCACTCGGCCAGCTGCGCCCTGGGGGGCGGCGCGGGCATCAAGGTGATGGACGCCTCGGTGATTGCCCATCCCCGTGTGGTGGAGCGGCTGACCAGGCTGGCGGGGGAGAAGGACATTCCCGTACAGCGGGATGTGATGCGCGCCGGAGGTACCGACGCCGGGGCCATCCACGTCGCCCGGGGCGGGGTGCCCGCCGGCGGGATCTCCGTTCCCTGCCGCTATATCCACACCCCGGTGGAGATGGTGGATCGCCGGGACGTGCAGGCCTGCGTGGATCTGATCTGCGCCTTTGCCCAGGCCCGGATGGCGGAGCCCCAAGAGTAAAATACAGAGAATGGACTGGTAAGGAATATGTCTTTACAGATTAGTGATACCGTGCGCGAGCTGGCCCGTCAGGCCCAGCAGGATGTGGGGGAGCAGTTTGCGCGCATTGACGCCATCGCCGAGGAGAACACCCGGAAGGTGCTCGCTGCCTTTCAGGAGCACCGGGTGGCGGAGAGCTATTTTGCGGGCACCACAGGCTACGGCTACGACGACATCGGGCGGGACAAGCTGGACGAGATCTATGCCCGGATTTTTCAGACAGAGGACGCCCTGGTGCGCATCCAGTTTGTCAACGGCACTCACGCCATCACCTGCGCCCTCTTCGGTGCCCTGAAGCCGGGGGATATTCTGGTCAGCGCCGTGGGCGCCCCCTACGACACCCTGCTGGGGGTCATCGGCGTCACCGACAAGGGCCGCGGTTCCCTGCGGGACTACGGGGTGGAGTACCGGCAGGTGGAGCTGGTGAATGACGCTCCCGACCCGGAGGGCTTGGCCCGCGCGGTGGCCGATCCCCGGGTGAAGGCGGTGCTCATCCAGCGCTCCAAGGGCTACTCCACCCGCTCCTCTCTCTCAGTGGACGAGATAGCCCGGCTGTGCGCCGTGGTGCGCGCCCACAACGACAGCGCCGCCATCCTGGTGGACAACTGCTACGGTGAGTTCGTGGAGACCAGGGAGCCCACCCAGTTGGGGGCGGATCTGGTGGTGGGCTCTCTCATCAAGAACCCGGGCGGTGGGCTGGCCCCCACGGGGGGCTATCTGGCCGGCCGGCGGGATCTGATTGAGGCGGCCTCCATGCGCCTGACCACCCCGGGCATTGGCCGGGAGTGCGGCTGTACCCTGGGCAATAACCGAAGCCTGTACCAAGGCCTCTTCCTGGCGCCCCACACCACCGCCCAGGCGGTGAAGACCGCCGTGTTTGCCGCCCGGATTATGGAGCTTCTGGGCTACCGCACCGAGCCGGTCTCCACAGCGGTGCGCCACGATATCATTCAGATGATCCACTTCGGCGCCCCCGAGCCCCTCAAGCGCTTTTGCCGGGGCATCCAGTTCGGCGCGCCGGTGGACTCCTATGTCACCCCCGAGCCGTGGGATATGCCGGGCTACGACTGCCAGGTGATTATGGCCGCCGGCGCCTTTATTCAGGGCGCCTCCATCGAGCTGTCCTGCGACGCCCCTATGCGGGAGCCCTACACCGCCTATCTCCAGGGCGGGCTGACCTACGAGTCGGGCAAGGCGGGCATTTTGCTGGCGGTGGAGTCCCTGCTCAGCGGAAAATAGGTGGTAAAACAAGCCGGAGGGCGCATAGAGTACCCCTGAGGGGGTGAAAGCTATGGCGGTCAGACCGGCTTTTCCCCGCCGTGCCCCGGCGGGAAGGGGGCGGCGGTGGACTTGGGACAGGCTCCGGCGCCTGATCCCCGCCCTGGTGGGAATTGGGCTGGCCCTTCTGGTCATCCGGTGGGTGGACGCCGGAATCCGGCCGGTACTCAACGAGATGGCCCAGGGGGAGGTACACAACGCCGTGACCGCTCTGGTCAACGATGCGGTGAGCCGCACTCTGGCGGATGAGGGCGTAAGCTACGAGAGCATGGTGAGCATCCGCACCGACCAGAGCGGCCGGATTACCGCCATGAGCACTGACTCCGCCAGGCTCAACGGCCTGCGCACCCAGATCCTGGAGGCTGTTTTGGACGGCCTGGAGGAGCTGAATACCGGGGGCCTGGGTATTCCCCTGGGCAATCTCACTGGCTTTGCCAGCGCCTCCGGCCTCGGGCCGGAGCTGCCTGTGCAGATCGTCTGGCTGGCCACCCCCAGTGTGGAATTTCAAAATGAGTTCTCCACGGCGGGGATCAATCAGACCCTGCACAGGATTGTGCTGGAGGTGTCCGTACCCATCCGCATTCTGGTGCCGGGCGGAACAGTGGACACCCAGGTGGACAGCCAGATCTGTGCCGCCGAGACGGTCATTGTGGGCGAGGTGCCAGACACCTTCCTGGACTGGCAGAGCGCCGCCTCCCAGGCGCCGTAAGAAAAATGCAAGGAATTCGTAAGATGCCCGGCATGGTCACCTTCCCCGCATGGGCCTGCGCACCACGCTGCCCCGGGAGATCGGCCTGGTGGTCTTTGTGATGGCGGCGGCGGGGGTGATGGCGGTGACCCTGTGGCCGGTCTATCTGATGGAGGACTCCCCCGGCCTGTGGGGGGATATTATACTGTGCACCGATCGCCCGTCGGTCTGGTACAATGTGAACCTGGTGCCCTTCCGAATGTTTGCCGACTACTGGAAGGATCTCACCCAGGGGGGCGGGTTCTTCACCATCCTCAATTTCCTGGGGAATCTGGCGGTCTTTGTCCCCCTGGGCTTTCTGCCCGCCCTGCTTTTCCGCAATCCCGGCTGGAGGCGGTCGGCCCTGGTGGGCTTTGGAATCTCCCTGCTGGTGGAGTGCGGCCAGTACCTGGTGTGCCGCACCACCGACATCGACGATATCATACTGAATACTCTGGGGGCCCTGTGCGGCTACTGGATTTTCCTGCTGCTGCGCAGAGCCGCCCCCAATTTCACCCGAAAATTCCAAGTGGAGGCCCGAAATGGACGAGAGACAGGAGATCGAACGCCTGCGCCTTGAGCTGGAACAGGCCAACTACGAGTACTACGTGTTGGACAACCCCACCATGTCGGACTACGACTTCGACCACAAGCTCCGCCGTCTGGAGGAGCTGGAGGGGCTCCACCCGGAGCTGGTTACCCCAGACTCGCCCACCCAGCGGGTGGGGGGGAAGGTGGCCGACGGCTTTCAGGAGGTGGCCCATCCGGTGCCTCTGGAGAGCCTTCAGGGTGTGTTCTCCCTGGAGGAACTGGCGGAGTTTGACCAGCGGGTGCGGGATGCCCTGGAGGGGGAGACGGTCAGCTACGACGTGGAGCCTAAGGTGGACGGCCTCTCCGTAGCCCTGGAGTACCGGGACGGTCTGTTTATCCGGGGAGCCACCCGGGGGGACGGCCGTACCGGGGAGGACGTAACCGAGAATCTGAAGACCATCCCCTCCATCCCCCTGCGTCTGCCTGAGAAGCTGCCCCGCCTGATTGTCCGTGGGGAGGTCTTTATGCCCAAGGCCAGCTTCCAGAAGCTCAACGAGGAGCGGGAGCTGCGGGGGGAGCCCCTCTTTGCCAACCCCCGCAACGCGGCGGCGGGCTCCATGCGGCAGCTGGATCCTAAAATCGCCGCCTCCCGCCGCCTGGACATCCTGGTGTTCAACATCCAGCTGGCGGAGGGAAAGACCTTTTCTACCCACCTGGAAACCCTGGAATACCTGGAGAAACAGCGGTTTAAAGTAATTCCACATTACACCTGCGAGACGGTGGAGCAGGCCTCGGCCCAGATCCAGACCTTCGGGGAGGATCGGGAGCAATTCAGCTTTGACATCGACGGCGCTGTTGTAAAGGTAAACAGCCTTGCACAGCGTGAGACGCTGGGCAGCACGGCCAAATTTCCCCGTTGGGCGGCGGCCTATAAGTATCCGCCAGAGCAGAAGGAGTCCAGGGTGGTGGACATTGTGGTGCAGGTGGGACGCACCGGCGTGCTCACCCCCAAAGCGGTGGTGGAGCCGGTGCGCCTGGCGGGCACCACGGTGACCAACGCCACCCTGCACAACCAGGACTTTATCACAGAGAAGGACATCCGCATTGGGGATACGGTGCTGGTGCAGAAGGCGGGGGAGATCATCCCGGAGATTGTGGGGGTGCGCACCGATAAGCGGCCGGAGGGCACGGTGCCCTACAAGCTGCCCGATCACTGTCCGGTGTGCGGCGCGCCGGTGGCCCGGGATGAGGACGGCGCTCACATCCGCTGCACCGGCGCGGAGTGTCCCGCCCAGCGGCTGCGGCACCTGGTGCACTTTGCCTCCCGGGACGCCATGGACATCGAGGGCCTGGGCCCCGCTGTGTGCGAGGCCCTGGTAGGGGCGGAGATGGTCAAGGGTCCCGGGGATCTCTACCGTCTGGATTTAGAGGGTGTGGCCGGGCTGGAGCGTATGGGGAAGAAGAGCGCGGAGAACCTGCTGGCAGCCATTGAGAAGTCCAAGTCCGCTGGGCTGGGCCGGCTGCTCTTCGCCTTCGGTATCCGCCAGGTGGGCCAAAAGGCGGGCAAGGTGCTGGCCGCCCGCTTCGGCACTCTGGACGCCCTGATGGCCGCCGATGAGGAGACTCTCACCGCCGTCCCCGATATCGGCGGCATTACCGCCCGGAGCCTGATGGACTGGTTTGCCAGTGAGCAGAGCCGCCACCTGATTGAGAGCCTCCGGGAGGCGGGGGTATCCTTTCAGAGTACTGAGGCCCCGGTGGGGGACAGGCTGGCGGGCAAGACCTTTGTGCTCACCGGTGCCCTGGAGCGCTTCACCCGGGAGGAGGCGGGGGCCAAAATCGAGGCCCTGGGGGGCAAGGTATCCGGATCGGTATCCAAAAAGACCGCCTATGTGGTGGCGGGAGAGGCGGCGGGCTCCAAGCTGCGCAAGGCGCAAGAGCTGGGTATCCCCGTCTTGAGCGAGGAGGAGTTTCTCCGGCTCATTCAGGATTCATAATCTATGTCAAACAGCGCCGGCGGTATCATTCCGCCGGCGCTGTTTTTGTGCACGGGCCGGTTTTCCATTGACAGAAGGGGTGGAATTGCGTATAATATCGCTCGGCTTAATCATACAAAAATAGTAGGAATTGGGACGAGGAATTTGCCATGAATTATCATCAGCGGAGACTTGCTGCGGCACTGGCCGCTGCTGTTTTGGCTGGACAGCTCACGCTCCCGGCCGCGGCCATTGAGAATTTGGACACGGGAGCCGCGCAGGACGACCTGCTCATTTCACAGGTGTTTGGCGATCAGCGGCTTCAGGACTGGCTGCGCAATGAAAAGAACCTCAACGGGGCAGGGGCGGACGGTGTGCTCACCTGGGAGGAGCGCCAGGAGGTGACCGAGCTCAACCTCTCCGGGCTGGGGCTCACCAGCCTGGAGGGACTGGACGCCTTTCCCAACCTGCAGGTGCTGGACTGTTCCCAAAATCAGCTCACCCGGCTGGAT
>CALWWS010000187.1 GCA_944385305.1 uncultured Oscillospiraceae bacterium
GTGGCCCGGGCGGGCTTCCACACCACCAGGAGCGAATTTGTGGACGCCCCCCTCATCGACGAGCTGCCCATGGCCCTGGAGTGCCGGCTGATCAGCTTTGACGAGGACAGCGAGCTGCTCCTGGGCCAGATCGTCAACGCCTGCGCCGACGAGTCCATCCTGGACGGGGAGGGGCAGATCGACCCGGACAAGCTGCGCCCCATCACCTACGACTCCATCCACCGCACCTACCGGGCGCTGGGGGAGGTGGTGGGCCAGGCCTACTCCGACGGGAAGAAGCTCCAGTGAACGAAACGCGGCGGCCCGCATTTGCGGGCCGCCGCTGTGGTTCGACCTTTACTTTGCTAGGGCGCTATACAGGAAGGTGACGATTTGTCCCCGGGTGCAGACCATGTCGGGAGAGAAGGTGGTCTCACCAGTGCCGCCGGTGACGCCATTTTCCACTGCCCAGGATACCGCCTGCGCGTAATCAGCGTCGGCGGGGACGTCGGTGAACGACGCGCTGTCGGCAGCGGGTCGGCCAGCCAGCTTCCACAGATAGGTCACCGTGGAGGCCCGGGTGCAGGGGATATTTCCGCCGAACGCGGAGTTGGAGACCAGGCCCTGTTCATAGGCCCAGGCCGCGGCAGTGTTGTAGTAGTCGTCCGCCGACACGTCGGAGAAGTATCCGCTCCCCGCCGGAGTCTGGGAGCCATAGGCCCGCCACAGGAAGGTGATGATCTGAGCGGTAGTGCAGGTGGCGTCAGGGGAGAAGGCGGTCTCGCTGGTGCCGCCGGTGATGCCGTTCTCCACTGCCCAGCTCACAGGCTGGGCATACCAGGCGTTGGCGGATACGTCGGTGAAAGAGCCAACCGTGGCGGGCTGCTCGGGTCCTGGCTCGGGTTCAGGCTCGGCAGCATCCGAGCTCTCAGCGGTGACCCAAACGTAGCCAAACAGGAATCCGTAGTAGTTGCTGTATACCTCGATTCGGTAGACGCCCTGGGCGGGCAGGGGATTGGACGGATCATAATAGGTGCTGTAGTCGGGTTCTCCATTGATATACGTCACAGTATTGGCGAGGGACACTTCCCCCTGGCCTCGGAAAGTCGTGCCGGCCGGGAAAACGGACACTTCCTCCGTCTCGCCGTTGATAGTCATCTCCCGGGTCTCAAGTTCAGGGGCGGTGCTGCCCACATAGGTCGCGTTGCCGGGATTGGGGGAGAAGTCCTCGGTGCGGAACGGTGTTACCTCGTACGGGTAGGCATCATTGATGGCCAGCGCGGTCATTGGGGTCAGGCACAGACACAGGCATAATGCGGTGAAGATGGATGCGAATTTGCGTTTCATATTATGGGTCCCCTTTCTTCTGTTGTAAAGTGCCTGCAGGCAGCCCGTGGGAGGAAGAAGCCCTCCGCTGGTCCTGCCGCTATTTGTACTTTCACAAAAATTCTAGCGAGAAAAGGGGAAAAATACAATGGTCCTGACGAATTTTCCTTAAGCAGAGAGCATAGTCCTCCTTCGAACTCCGGCCGGCGGGCGCTTCCTAGTTGGAAAATGAGGGGGAAAAGCCCGCCCATCTGACAGAACGGCAGATGGGCGGGCTTTTCGTCTGTTCCGGAGAAGGCTCACACCGCCGCCTTCCTGCCCCGCAGGTGGACGAACCACATGAGCCAGGCCAGGGCGGCGCCCCCCAGGATGTTGCCGATGGTGACGGGGAGCAGGTTGCGCAGCAGGAAGTTGGGCACCGTGAGGACGGACAGGTCCACCCCCATGGCGGCGGCCTGCTGGGCGTAGGCGGGCACCGCCTTGGCCATCAGGCCGGCGGAGATGTAGTACATGTTGGCCACGCAGTGCTCGAAGCCGCACAGGACGAAGAAGGCGATGGGCAGATAGGCAGACAGGATCTTGCCGGTGTTGTCCCTGGCCGCCATGGCCATCAGCACGCCCAGGCACACCAGCAGGTTGCAGAAGACGGCCAGCACCAGGGCGTTGGGGAAGGAGAGGGCGCACTTGGCGGCGGCCACCTTGATGGTGTAGGCCCCCAGCAGCCCGCCGGCCAGGTCCATCTGCCCGAACCAGGCGCAGCCGGCGGCCACCAGCAGGGAGCCGGCGAAGTTGGCCAGATAGACGATGAGCCAGCTGCGCAGCATCCCGGCCAGGGAGCACCGCCGGTCCAGCAGGGAGGAGATCATCAGGCAGTTGCCGGTGAACAGCTCGGCCCCTATGAGGATGACCATGCCCAGGCCGAAGGGGAACAGGAGGGCGCAGATCATCTTGGCGATGCCCGCGTTGTCCACCCCGCACACGGCGGTGTTGGTGGCGGCGCCCCCCAGGGCGATGAGCACCCCGGCCAGCACGCCCAGGGCGACGAGGTGGGCGGTGGGGCGCTTGGCCTTGCCGGCGCCCACCTGGGCGTAGTTCTCGGCCACCTGGGCGGGGGAGAGGTTCAGTTCCATAAAACGCCGTCCTTTCTGCTCCCGGGCGGGCCCGGGCCGGGGTATGTCGTCAGGACTATATCACGAACCGGGGGGAAAAGCAACCGCTTTTGGCGGCTGCTTGCTTATTTTAAGGGGGAGGGGGACAACGGGAAATATTTTAAGCCCGAAAGGGGCCCGCACCCGGGAAAAATTAGCCGCTCCGGCGGGCGGAACTGGGCGAAAGCCACGAAAGGGACGGGGGAGAGGGCGGAAGTCTTGGACAGTTTGACGGCGGCGCGGGGGGAATATTTCGTAAAGCAAAAGCCTCCTTTGGCTTAACGAAAAAAAGCCACCCTTCCCAAAAGAACAATAAAAATCATGTACGAATGAGGGGAAATGATGTATAATACCACCATCGAAACAAGCCCGGACCCCTCAATCTGACTGTGTAATATAAGGAGGCAATTTGTCATGACCGACATCGAGATCGCCCAGCAGTCCACTATGCTGCCCATCCAGGAGGTCGCCGCCAAGATCGGCATCGACGCCGACCAGCTGGAGCTCTACGGCAAGTACAAGGCCAAGGTCGACATCCACTCCCTGCGGGACCTGCCCCGGAAGGCCAAGCTGGTCCTGGTGACCGCCATCAGCCCCACCCCCGCCGGCGAGGGCAAGACCACCACCTCCGTGGGTCTGGCCGACGCCCTGAACAAGATCGGCAAGAAGACCATCGTCTGCC
>CALWWS010000188.1 GCA_944385305.1 uncultured Oscillospiraceae bacterium
TAGAAGTCCTTGGTGTAGTAGCTCACCACCGAGTTGATCAAAAACGCGCCCACCACCGTCATCAGCAGCACGATGAGCAGCACAATGATCAGCATCAGCTTCATGTGCAGACTGCGAAACACCGAAATTTCCCTCCCAGCGGCCCGTTTTCCGGGCCTTGTACTTCTTTTACGCTTTTCTGGCAGAAGATCGTTTTCTTGTCATGCCTCCGGCGGGGAACTTTCCTCCGGGGGAAAGTTCCCAAAGCCCGCCGGGGCTGCGGCCCCGGACCCCATTTTGGCCCGCGGCGGTGCCACGCTGGCGAGCTTGCAAACCCTCAGCCCACCGCGCTTCGGTAGAGCTTTCAGCCCGTTGGAGGCCCCTGCCTCGGCTGATTTCCCTGCAAGGCCCCAGAGCCACCGCCTCGGCGGGGCGACCTGCGACAGTGCCGCACGAGCTGCCATGCAAAATTCCGGGCCGCGTTGCCGTGGTAACTGGTTTTAAACCGCCGGAGGCAGGACAAGAAGGCGATCTTCCGCCGGGGCAACGTGGAAGATGCACCAGGCCCCCCGGCCCTCTGTCCCCTATCCGTTGAACAGGTACCCCAGCCCCCGCCGGGTCACAATAAATTGGGGACTTGCCGGGTCGTCCTCCACTTTCTCCCGCAGGCGGCGGATGGCCACATCCACCGCCCGCACGTCCCCCACGTAGCTCTCGTAGTTCCACACGTGCTCCATCAGGGCCTCCCGGGAGAACACCTTGCCCGGCTGGGAGGCCAGGAACTTGAGCAGCTCATACTCCCGCTGGGTGAGCTCCAGGGTGCGCCCGTCCTTGCTGGCGGCCATGAGATCCACGTCGATGGCGATGCGTCCCCGCTGGATTCTCCCCCCCGGCTGGGGGGCGGGCTGGGCGTCGGGGGCGGGCATCTGGCTGCGGCGGATGTTGGCCTTCACCCGGGCCAGCAGCTCCCGCATGGAGAAGGGCTTGGTGATATAGTCGTCCGCCCCCAGCTCCAGGCCCAGCACCTTGTCCGCCTCCTCCTCCCGTGCGGTGAGCATGATGACGGGGGTGGAGCGGTTTTCGGTGCGCAGGGCGCGGCACACGTCAAAGCCGTTCATCTCAGGCAGCATGAGATCCAGCAAAATGAGATCCGGGTTCTGCTCCAGGGCCAGCTGGAGCCCCGCCTTGCCGTCGTAGGCCTCCAGCACCTGGTATCCCTCCCGGGCCAGGTTGAAGCTGAGGATGTCCACAATGTTCTTCTCATCCTCCACAATCAGAATCCGCTTGCCCATGGGGGCCTCCTTTCCTCTCACTCAGTCTGCAAAAACCGGGCGGCCTTGAGCACCAGGGCCACCGTCTTGGCGTCCACCAGGGTGCCGTCCATCACCTGCTCCAGCAGGGTTTCCAGGGGCACCCGCTCCCCCTGGAGAAACTCGTCCTCGTCGGGGTGTGCCTCTCCCTGGCGCAGCTTTCTGGCCAGGTACATGTGCAGCACCTCGGTGGAGAAGCCGGGAGAGGTGTAGAGCACCCCCAGGTCGATAAGCTCCCCGGTCTGGAGGCCAACCTCCTCCTCCAGCTCCCGCAGGGCGGCCAGCCGGGGGTCCTCCCCCCGCTCCAGCTTGCCGGCGGGCAGCTCGGCGACCACCTGCATGAAGGGGTAGCGGAACTGGCGCACCACGCTCACCGTGCCGTCGTCGTGGAGGGGGAGCACGGCCACCCCGCCGGGGTGCTCCACCACCTCCCGCTTGGCAATCCGGCCGTTCACCAGCCGGGCGTGGTCCAGGCGCACGTCCACAATGACCCCCCGGTAGACCACCTGGCTGTCCACCGTCTCCTCCAAGAGCTTCATTCCCGTCCCTCCTCGTTCAAAAGGCCTGGCAGAGTTTTGCGGCCAAACCGGCCGCGCCGTTTTTTTGAAACTAAGTATATCACATCCTGCTCCGCCGCGCCAGTGTCAGCTTTGGCAAACCCCCCAATCATTACAGCTAGGCAAGTCCCCCTCCCCCCGGTATAATGGAGGCCAGCACAGCTTAGCAGGAGGTACGCCATGACCAACCGGCCCGCCGGCGGCGCAGGCGCCGCGTTCTATCTCACCGCCCGGGAGCTCTCCCAGCGGGGCCTCACCCCCGCCGCCCTCACCCCCGAGCAGGCCCTGAGCCTGGTGCGGGAGGCCTTTGCCCTCCGGGGGGAGCTCCCCCCCTGCCTTCTGGAGATCGCGGCCTACCCGGAGGCGGGGGGCGTGCTTCTCCTGGCCCACACCCCGCCCCCCGTCCCCCGGCGGGAGGGCCGCCCCTTTCCCCCTCTCCGCCGCAGCCCTGTCTGAACCCTTGACAGATGTGATATAATATACTTCCAGCATATTCCCGGGGAGGTGGGCCGGTGGACAGCCAGGGCGTGAAGATTGTGGCCAAGAACAGCAAGGCCTACCACGACTACTTTGTGGAGGAGAAATACGAGGCGGGCATCGCCCTGTCGGGTACGGAGGTCAAATCCATCCGTCTGGGCAATGTGAACCTGAAGGACTCCTTCTGCATCGTGAAGGACGGGCAGATGCACGTCCACGGCATGCACATCTCCCCCTATGAGAAGGGCAATATCTTCAACAAGGATCCCCTGCGTCCCCGCCGTCTGCTGCTCCACCGGCGGGAGATCGCCCGGCTGTTTGCCCGGGTGAAGCAGGACGGGTACGCCCTGGTGCCGCTGAGCCTCTATTTCCGGGGCAGCCTGGTGAAGGTAGAGGTAGGGGTATGCAAGGGCAAGAAGCTCTACGACAAGCGGGCCAGCGCGGCGGAGCGGGACGCCAAGCGGGAGATGGACCGCACCCGGAAGTCCCGCGCCTCGGGGGATTATTAAGGTTCCCCGGCACAGGAAGGAAAGGAGAATACCTCACATGGCACAAAACCCCATTGTCACCTTTGAGATGGAGGACGGCGGCCTCATGACCGCCGAGCTCTACCCCGACCTTGCGCCCAACACGGTGCGCAACTTCATTCACCTGGTGCAGTCCGGCTTTTATGACGGGCTCATCTTCCACCGGGTGATCCCCGGCTTTATGATCCAGGGCGGCTGTCCCCAGGGAGTGGGCACCGGCGGCCCGGGGTACAGCATCAAGGGGGAGTTTGCGGGCAACGGGGTGAAGAACGACCTCAAGCACGACCGGGGGGTCCTCTCCATGGCCCGTGCCATGCACCCCAACTCTGCGGGCAGCCAGTTTTTCATCATGGTGGAGCGGGCTCCCCATCTGGACGGGCAGTACGCCGCCTTCGGCAAGGTGACGGCCGGGATGGAGGTAGCGGACGCCATTGTCTCGGCCGACCGGGACCGGATGGATAAGCCCTACCAGGATCAGCGCATGAAGCGGGTGACGGTGGACACCTTCGGGGTGGACTACCCCGCGCCGGAGAAGTGCTGAAACACCTCTGACTTTTTCCTTTCGCGGCGCGGCTCTTTTCCGAAGGGATTGCCGCCCGCGGGCGGCAAAACTCTGCGAGGCTTTTTTTACCTACCCACTCCCCCTCCCGGCACAACCCAGCGCAGCGGTTGTGCCGGGAAGAGGAGGCGCAAGGGAGCGCCGTCTGGGATGCCCACGCCTGGGCGTCCCAGACAGAGCGGACTTTGCGCCGACGACGCGGGGGCGTACTGGTTTCGACGGGGACGCGGGTGGGGGAACAGCGGGCGGATGGGCCTGACATCCTAAAAACGGGCAACTTATAAATTAAAGAACAACGATAACGTTGAGCTTGTCGCGGCTTAAGCCGTGACCGTCCCGCCCGGAAGGACCACGAGCCGGGACGGGGCGTCGTTGAGTGGTGCACGTGCGTGCGCAAAGCTTTGAGCGCACCATGAACAATGAAGCTACCAGACCCCGGAGTGTGGCGGCTCACGCCGGGGCGAGGGAATGCAAATAACCGCCTGCGCCCGGAGAAATTCCCCAGGAAGCGTTTTCGGACGGGGGTTCGACTCCCCCCGCCTCCACCATAAAAATAACCACACCTTTCGGTGTGGTTATTTTTTTATAGTTACCGCGGGAATTGAACTGATTGGGGCAAAGGACGGGGTGCTGTATTTTGTATCCTCTGGAAGAAAGCAGGCGAAAAATGAGCTTGACCATGGGCGCACCGGTTGGCATACTATAGGTATAAAAAGACAAGACCTGACGTGCGCCGGCATGCTGTGATACGGAAACTGAAACGGGAGAGATACAGATATGGTGACTGGTGAGCTGAAAAACAAGATCGACCGCCTCTGGGAGACCTTCTGGACAGGCGGCATAACCAACCCCCTGGACGTGGTGGAGCAGATGACCTATCTCATGTTCATCCACGACCTGGACGCCGCCGACAACCAGCGCTCCAGGGAGAGCGCCATGCTGGGCCTGCCCCACAAGAGCCTCTTTGCCGGCGAGGTGCAGGTGGGGGAGCGAACTATTCCGGGCAATCAGCTCAAATGGTCGGTGTTCCACGACTTCCCCGCCTCCCAGATGTATTCCGTCATGCAGGAGTGGGTGTTCCCCTTCATCAAGAGCCTCCACGCCGACAGGGACAGCGCCTACGCCAAGTACATGGGAGATGCCATCTTTAAGATCCCAACGCCCCTGATGCTGGATAAGATCGTCACCGCCATGGACGAGATCTATGACCAGGCGG
>CALWWS010000189.1 GCA_944385305.1 uncultured Oscillospiraceae bacterium
GTAAGATGTGCTACTATAATCAAGCCGCCTGAAACACGGCGGCGATTTCCGGGTGTGGCGAAGTTTGGTATCGCGCTTGAATGGGGTTCAAGAGGCCGCTGGTTCGAATCCAGTCACTCGGACCAAAAACAAAGGGTCTGCCGATAGGCAGGCCCTTTGTTTTTGCTTGGAAGGCCGGGCGAACCAGCGGCCTCTTGGCGCCGGAGGCGCGCTTTTGACCGGCCTTTCGCCGGAGCGGCTGGCCGGAGCCGTCCGCAGAGCGGGCGGCCTGTTACCGCTATCCGCGGCGGATGGTGTTGTGAAAGTTCTTAACGGCCTGGGTGTTCCTGTCGACAGAGTCTTGAATTCTGCTGCCGCTCTCCTGGGTGGCCGCATACTGCCTGTCGGCGTTGAACTGATCCTGCATAAACTTCAGACCCAGCATGGCGTTCTGCTTGCGCAGCAGCGCATTCTGCTCCTGGGCCAGCTGGGCGGACTTCTGCTGATTGTTGATGATCTGATCCAGGCGCTGATTGGTCTTGCGCTGCTCCTCCAGCTGCTGTTCCCGGCTGACGCAAGTGTCGTATTCCTTCACCATCTCCGAGATAGTGTCTACCTTGAAATTGCGCACGGCGTGAATGAAATGCTCCACAGCTTCCAGGTAGTAGTAGTCCGGGGGAAACCAGGGGGTATTGCGCTTGAGCTGTGTACAGACCTCATCATACTCATCCATGACCCGCTCCCGCACCATGCTGACCTGCTCATTGCCCCGGGCGATCTCGGCATTTTTGGCGTCGGTATCCTGGATGATCCGGGCGTTGTAGGCATCCGTCTTCCGATTCTTTCCAACCACATATCGGCTGTTGTAGAACAGGATGACCACCACCTCCACAACCACAATCACTGCCAGCAGAATCCCCAGGACAGCGGCGGCGGCGGGGGGCGCGTGCCGAATCAGAACAAAGGTGAAGATGGCGATCATGGCCACCAGGAATATCAGCGCCGCCACCTTCAGCTTTTTCCGCTTTCCGCCGAAAATAAGAATCACAACGGGAATGAGAAAGAGCAGCGCCGTGCCGGGACCCATTCCCGAGAGCAGGGAGAGCAGGATGTAGAACACGGCGATGGTAGAGCTCAGCGCGATCACCAGCAGCTTGCCCCTGGACTTGACGGAATGGGTCTGAATTTCCTCCGTGCGGGCTTTCAGACCGGTATAGGCCAACTCAGCCCGATACAGTTTTTCCAGCTCAATGTACCTGGACATCAGCTTGGACAGGACGCCGAGCCGGTCGTGTATGTAGCTCAGCCCGGCCAGCAGCTCTTCTCTGCATGTGACTTCCATCTTGACATCTCTCCTTTTTTAATGGCACAGGTGAAATCTGGATGAAATATATTATACAAGAAAATCGGTGCACAGTCACGGCCTATCAATCATTTTAAATCTCTGCCGTGCCGGTTTTCCCATCCGCCCCAGTTCCCTGCGGCCTTTTATCCGGCCTTTCCGGCCTCCCATCCTTTAGTCCCGAAAAAGGGGTGGCGGGTTTTACTTTCGCCCCAAATTTTTTGCCCGCTGTGTACTTGAGCCGGGCAGTCCGCTTTTGTCCGGCAAATCTCTTGTCGGCGTGCAGGCAAGAGGGTATAATGTCTAGCGGCGCTTGTTCATCCAGGAGTTGGATAGGCGGTGGATAGACAAGGCGCAAAAGTGCGCAAGGAGTCCAAGAGGCATGAGACAGGATTTGACAACGGGATCGGTGACAGGAACCATGCTGCGCTTTGCCCTGCCCATGATTTTGGGCAATGTGCTCCAGCAGTGCTACAACCTGGCCGACACATGGATTGTGGGGCGGTTTCTCGGCACAGGCGCCCTGGGCGCCGTGGGGAGCGCCTATACGCTGATGACCTTTCTTACCTCCCTGATTATCGGCATGTGCATGGGCGCCGGGGCGCTGTTCTCCATCAGCTACGGCCAGCGGGATCTGGAACGCATGCGGGAGTACCTGGCCTCCGCCTTTGTCCTGATCCTGGGGATCACCGCCCTGCTGACCGCCGGGTCCTACGGCCTGCTCCACCCTGTCTTGCACTGGATGCAGACGCCGGCAGAGGTGTACGACGGGATGGCCGCCTATGTGCGCGTTATTTTGGCCGGGCTGCCCTTCCTCTTTTTTTACAACTACTTCGCCTTCGCGCTCCGCTCCCTGGGCAACTCCGTGGCGCCCCTGGTCTTTCTGGGGATCAGCACGGTGCTGAATATTGTCCTGGATGTTCTGTTTGTGGCGGTTCTGGGGCGGGGTGTGGCCGGCGCGGCGGAGGCCACCGTGATTGCCCAGGGGGTGGCCGGGCTGGGAATTGCCCTCTACAGCCTTTTGCGGGAGCCCCTTGTCCGCCCGGACAGGGGAATGCGGGTGCGCGGGAGGACCCTGTGGGCCATTTTTTCCTATTCCGCCGCCACCGGAGCCCAGCAGTCTGTCATGAATTTCGGCATTCTGATGGTGCAGGGGCTGGTCAATTCCTTCGGCGCTTCCGTGATGGCTGCCTTTGCTGCCGGCGTTAAAATTGACACTCTGGCGTACATGCCCGCCCAGGAGTTCGGCAACGCCTATTCCATCTTTATCTCCCAGAATTACGGGGCGGGAAACGCCCGGCGCATCCGGGCAGGTACCCGCAGCGCCGTGATCCTTGTGCTGTGCTTTTGTATCGTCGTCTCCGGGGCGGTGTGGCTGCTGGCCCCCCGGCTGATATCCATTTTCATTCAGCCCCAGGAGATACATGCCCTGGCCGTGGGGGTGGAGTACCTGCGGATTGAGGGGGCGTGCTACGCGGGGATTGGTATTTTGTTTCTCCTGTACGGGTACTTCCGCGCCGTGGAGCGGCCCGGGATCTCGCTGCTGCTGACCGTGATCTCCCTTGGGACCCGCGTGCTCCTGGCCTACTCCCTCGCCCCCCGCTTCGGCGTGGAGGCCATCTGGTGGGCCATCCCCATCGGCTGGGCGCTGGCGGATATCTCCGGCGCTGTTTTGCAGCGGACGGCGCGCAGGTGGGGCGGTGGAAACACCCCCCAGGGTGCGGATGAGGTGTAAAGCTGGAATGGTATCCATATGCAGAAAAAAGAGGACGGGATTGCTCCCGTCCTCTTTTTTTCAGCCACCCGGGCTGATTCAGTTTTCCGACAGAGCAGGCAGCTCCTCCAGCTCCGGGAAGGAGTACTCCGTGCCGCCCACGGTGATGGACTTCACTGCCCGCAGGTCGAAGGCCTGGGTGGGGGTGAAGCGGTAGATCCCATCCCCCTCGGAGAGCCATTTGCCCGCGAAGGTTCGGGGAAGCTGGTCGATGAGCACCTGTGTGCCGTCCTTGTAGTTCAGCACCGCGCTTTCCATCAGCTGGTTAACGCTCACCGACCAGCTGTTGTGGTACAGGCTGCTCAGGAACATGGCCTTGAAATCCATCTCCGGCGGGGCCACGTCGGGGCCCTCCACCTCAATCTGATCCGCCCCGGACACCGCGATCCACTCCTCTATATCCGGGGCCTCCAGCTTCAGCTCCAGGTACCCCGCGCAGATAGAGAACTGGGTGATGGCGCCCTCCAGCGTGTAGGCAGGCATGGCGGGCTTTTCGGGACGCAGGCCCCAAGCCTCCTCGTAGTGGGCCTGGGTGTTGGTAATGAGGATGTCCGCCGGGCAGGTGAGCTGCTGGCTCTGGGTGAGGGGGATGAGGATGGAGCCAAACTCCCGCCAGGGCTTCAGGTTGTGGGTGAGTTCCAGAGAGAGTTCCACCTGCTCCAGTGCCTCCAGCTCCTCGCTTTGAATAGTCACCCGTACCAGGGCGGTCAGGGTCTGGGGGTCGTAGTCCACCTGCTCCATATTGAGGGAGGCGCGGTTGAGGCTCAGTCCGCACAGATCCCACTCGTACTCCGGGCCTCCGGAGGCCAAAAGTTCCGCCACCTCCGGCTGGACGGGGGAGGCCTCCAGGTAGACGCATAGCCAGTCCCCGGAGCACATGGTGCCCAGCAGGGCGGCGGTGTCCTCCCCTGCCGCCTCCTCTGTGGGGGAGATGCCCTCGTACTCGCTCCACTCCGGGATGGGGTCGTCCGCCGACACTCCGATGTCCGCCCGGGCCGACTCCCGCAGGGAGAAGGCGATGGCGCACACGGTGGCGCAGCACGCCAGAGCGACGGCCGCCGCAATGAGCAGGACTCGGGCGGGCAGGGCGCGGGAGCGCTTTTGTACCCGCCGGGGCGCTTTTTTTAGTTTTTCCATGGTCAGCTCCTTGATGTGGGCGGGGGAGAGGGGGGTGGGGGTGTCCAGATCCGTCTCCTCGTCCCGGTATGCATCCAGCAGATCGGAGATGTTACGCCTCACCGAAAGCTCCCCCTTTCGTCAGAATTTCCTTCAGCTTCAGCCGGCCGCGCCGCAGCCTGGTCTTTACGGTAGACTCATTGAGGGCCATGCATGCGGCAATCTCCCGGACGCTCTGGGCGTAGTAGTAGTGGCGCAGAAAGACCTCCCGGTCCTCCCCGGGCAGCTCCTCCACCGCCCGGCGGACCAGCCGCCGCTCTTCCGCCTGCTCTATGTCCCCGGCGGGGTCGTCCGCTCCGGGCAGCTCCAGGGCGTCCTCCTCCAGAGGGAGGGTGCGCCCCAGATGCCGAAGCTTGTTTTTCGCCTTGTTTCTGGCCACCGCCCCAAGCCAGCTCTTCACGTGGCCTGGCCGCAGGTCGTCGCTCTGACTCCAGGCGGCCAGAAACACATCGGACGCCACCTCCTCCCCGTCCTGAGGGGACATGGCGTGGCCCAGGATGTTCCACACAACGGCGGACACATAGGGCAGGTAGCGGTCCATCAGGGCCTCCAGCCCGGATGGGTCGCCCGCCTTTAACTTTTCCAGGATTGTCCCTTCTGTCATAACCGGCCTCCAACTCTTCCGAAAGCGCTTTCACCTATCTTATCACAGAAAAGGGGGCGCAGGTTTCACCGGGGGTAAAAAAACGCCCCGCCGGGACGCGGCGGGGGTTAACGGCATAGAATGGCCTGTGGCACAGCCACGAAATGTTCCTTTCGTATGCCAAAGGAGAGCCTATGAAACCATATTCTGCCTCTGAATGGGAGCGGCAGCAGCGGGAGTTGGAGACACAGAGCGCCGGCCCGGGGGCGGCGTGCTGTCCGTCCAAGCCTCCCTGTCCGCCCAAGCCTCCCTGCCCGCCCCCTGACCCCTGCTGTCCCATCTGTCCCCCGCCCTGTCCTTTCATAATCGGGCCTACCGGTCCCACCGGCGCCCCCGGTCCTAC